>NZ_DASQOG010000056.1:0-4083 GCF_035644575.1 Desulfovibrio sp.
TTGCGCGCAACCTCAATGCCGCGCCCCCGGCCCTCGACAGCCGCACCATGCAGGCTGTGCTCGCCTATCTGCACTGGATTTCAAAAGATATTCCCGTCTATGCCAAGCTGCCGTGGGCCCTGCCCGCAAAGCTCGACAGCAGCCACAAGCCCGATGCCGCCAACGGGGCCAGCGTGTATGCGGACAACTGCGCCTCCTGTCACGGCGATGCGGGCGACGGTTCCCCCCCGCTCTGGGGCAATGGCGCATATACTGACGGCTCCACCATGCACGACACCAACACATTTGCCGTGTTCACCCATCGGTTCATGCCGCCGGAGGCAGCCAACCTCACGCCGGAGCAGGCCCTTGACGTGGCGGCCTATGTGGACGGACAGCCCCGCCCCCAGTACGCGCCCGCAAAGCCCGCAACGGCAACCGGCGCGTCCAAAGCGCCGCAGGGGAAGTAGGCCATGAACTTTCCCATCCTGCATATTCCTGTGGTGGGCGATGGCATGACCATTGCCCTCAATGCAGTGCTGCACGTTTATATCAGCCACGGGCTGGCCATCGGCCTCATGACCATGCTGGTGATCTTTCAAACCCTCACATGGAAGGGCAAGGGCGCATTCTGGGCCGACATTGCCCGCCGTTTGCTGGGGCCTTTGGTGGTAATTACCACCTCTGTGGGCGCGGTCACGGGCGTGGGCATATGGATTCTGACCGGGAGCCTCGCGCCGGAAGGCATCGGCGCGCTTATCCACCTGTTTTTCTGGCCCTGGTTTATCGAGTGGTTCGCCTTCACCGCCGAAGTGATTCTGCTGCTCTGCTACTACTACCAGTGGGATCGGCTGATAACGCGCAAACCCGCCACACTGGCCGCCATTGGCTGGGGCTATGTGGGTGCGTCCTTCATCTCTGCGGTTCTTATCACCGGCATTCTGGGCTTCATGCTCACCCCGCAAGGCTGGCCGTGGGCCAGAAGCTTTACCGAGGCCTATTTCAACCCCACCTTTGTGCCGCAGTGCTTTTTGCGCGTCGGCGGCGGCATGGGGCTGGGCATACTGTTGCTCATGAGCTGGATTGCCTGGCGCTTCAAGGGCACGGCAGAAGAACGAGGCAGGGCTCTGCGCGTCTGCGGAACGGCCCTGCTGCTCTCTCTGGCTGTGACGGCAGCGGCCACCTACGTATATTTTATGCGGGTGCCGCAAACCTACCTCACACACTGGAAGTTCTCGGTCGCCACATCCTACCTTTCGCAAATGCCGGACTTTCTGCCAACGGCCAACGCGGTTGCCGCGCTTGTGCTCCTGCTGACGGCACTGGCGGCGCTTGGGCGCTCACGGCTTGCATGCCGGTTGCTGTGCATTCCGGCCCTGATAATGAGCCTGTGTTTTGTCATGGAATTTGAGCGTGTGCGCGAATTTATTCGCGGCCCGTACCTGATGCCGGGCTATATGCACGCCAGCCAGATAACCCTGGTGGAAAGCGAGGCTCTGGCCGCCCAGAACGCCCCCTTGTTGCCCCGGTTGCACTGGGTCAACACCAGCGGCAATCTGCCCCCGGCAACCCAGGCCGCCAGAACGCTTTTTGCGGCCAATTGCGGGGTATGCCACGCGGAAAGCGGCATCAACGGTATTGATCAACGCCTTGCGGGGCGCTCGGCAGACGGCATCAACGCCATGCTGGGCATTACGCAAAGGCTGGCCCCCTACATGACGCCCTTTGTGGGCTCGGAGCAGGAACGCGCTCTGCTCACGGAATATTTATTCCAGCTTTCCTCCAACTATTCCCGCCGCGCCCAACAAGCCGCCAGGGAGAAGTAGCCATGCAGCAGTGGACAGACCTGTTTCTCAACAAACCCTTGCCCGAAGGCTGGATGCAGGGGCTGCTCTTCATCACTTTTGGCCTGCATCTGCTCTTCGTGCTGCTCATGCTTGGCACGGCCATACTGAGTCTGTTGTTCTTTCTGCGCGATCTGCTGCGGCAGCCCACGCCCGATCAACACTGGAACGAGCACGTGGCCCATTCGCACATGGGCCTCAAAAGTCTGGCCGTGGTGCTGGGCGTTGGCCCGCTGCTGCTCATGCAGATAAGCCATCCGCACGCCTTTTTTACGGTTACGGGGCTTTTTTCGTATGCGTGGCTGGCGATTATTCCGCTGCTGATCGCGGCATTTCTGCTGTTTGACGGCTTTGCGCACAAACTTGGCACCAGCGCATGGCTGGCCCTCATTTGCGGGCTGATGGGCGTTGCGGCTCTCATGACCGTGCCCGCCATCTTTACCGGGGCGCTGACCCTCATGGAACGCCCCTCGGAGTGGGCCGACTTTGCCGCCCACGGCTTCCGCTTTGACGCGCAGTGGATGCCCCACTGGGTACTGCGCTACCTGCATGTGCTGGGCGCGGCAGTGGCCTTTGGCGCGGCATTTCACCTGTTTTTCTCTGCAAGGAATGAAAAGCAGAAGGCCCCTCTGCTGCGCAAGTGGCTGCTTGGCGCTCTGGCGGCTCAGGCGGTCATAGGGCTGGCCCTGCTGGCAACCATACTGCCGCAACTGTCCGTCCCGGTGCTGTCGTGCATAAGCCTTGGAGCACTGGCCCTTGGCGCTGCGGTCTGGATCCTGAGGCCGGAATCGTCAACCGCCGATTACCGTTTGCTGGCACTGCTGCCCATTATCTTCGTTTCCATGCTGCTGGCCCGCCAGCTCATGCAGAACGAGGCGCTGGCCCCTGGGCAGGCGGAAGCTACGGCTCAGCGCGAACAGCGCGTTCAGGAACTGGCCCCCTTCAGCCAGAAGGCTCTGGATGCCTTTGCCGTCAAACTGCGCACCGTATACGACAATGGCGACACCATTTATGACGGCGCTTGCGAACCGTGCCACGGCCTCACCGGGCGTGGTGACGGGCCGGAAGCCCCCCGCCTGCGCATCCCCGCCACAGACCTGACCACCATGCGTACCGACCGGGATTATGTGTATGAAATGGTGCGCGACGGCATCCCCGGCACAGGCATGCCCTATTTTCGCATGTTCGACCGCGAAAAGCTGGAGAGTCTGCTGGACGCCATGGGTAAGCGCTTTGGCATGTATGCTGCCACGCCGCCGCCTCCGCGTGATATCAGCCCAGTTTCGCTTGAAGTATGGATAGGCACCTGCGCCAAATGCCATGCGGCCAACGGCAGCGTCAGCCCCTCGGGGCGCGCCATGCAGCCCCCGCCGCCCGATTTCACGCGCAGCAGCCTGACCCACGAGCAGGCCCTGAAAATCATTACCGAGGGCTATCCCGGTACAGGCATGCCCGCCTATCGCAGCCAGCCCCAGACCGTGCGCGAAGACCTCGCCATCATCTGCAACAGCTTCCGCGCCGCGCATACCAAGAACGGAAAATAGCCCAGGCGCGGGGCTGGCCCCGGCCTCGTTGCGCCACACAGAATTGCCTGACCAGTTTCTGAGAATCCCATAACAAAGCCCCCGTTCCATGATGGAGCGGGGGCTTTGATCTCAGTCAGTTACTTGCACTGTTTGCGGGCGGCTTTTCTGGCCTTGCTGCGCAAACGCCGTTCTTCGTCATCAAGCAGGGCACGCTGCTTGTCAAAGGGTATTCAACCGCAGTTCAGGCGGTCTGTGGGCAGCCAGCCCTTTTTGAGGGCAAGCAGGTATATGGCGGCAATACCGCCAAACACCAGCAGGAGAATCAAAGTATCCATAAAACCTCCGCCGCTTTATCTGGTCCAGGGATAGAGCGCCGATGATCCATCGGCGGCGGCCCTGGCGGCAGTGGCGCGGCTTGCGTACAGGTTAGTGATGCGCAGCCATGATTCCATGATCCGCTGGCGCGAAATGCGCCCGCTTTCCACAAGCCCGCGCAATGTCTCAAAAGCCTTGCGGGGCAGCGTCTCGTCCCAATACAAGTTATTGCCGAACAGCAGAATGTCCACCCCGGCGTTGACAGCCAGCAGCATTGTCTGCTCCATGCCGTAATGGTCGGTGATGGCCTTCATCTGCATGTCGTCGCTGATGATCACGCCCTGCCAGCCCATGCGCCCGCGCAACAGGTCGGCAACAACAGCGCGGGAAAGCGTGGCAGGATATTGCGGGTCAAGCCC
>NZ_DASQOG010000057.1:0-3318 GCF_035644575.1 Desulfovibrio sp.
AGGTGCGCGCAACAAAAAACGCCCCAATTGGGGCGTGTCTTTGTCCGTTACAGCGCCCTAGTAGCGGGGCTGGCGCGGGGCTCTGGGTTTGGCTTCGTTCACGCGCAGCGTGCGACCGCCAAAGCTGAAGTTGTCCAAAGCTTCAATGGCGGAGTCGGCCTCGCCGTCTTCCATTTCCACAAAGCCAAAGCCGCGGGCACGGCCGGTATCCCTGTCGCTAACAAGTTTCACAGACAGGACGCTGCCGTATTCGGCAAAAAGGTCCTGGACCTGTTCTTCAGTGGCAGACCAAGGAAGGTTCCCGACATAGATGGACTTAGACATGAAACACCCTCTCAAAAAAAACAATCTTCCCGCGCTTACGCCCAGTAAAACGTATTACCGGTACGCGGCCCATGAAAAACATGGAAACACGCTTTGTCGGCCTTGTCAACGAATCGCCAAAAAAAAGTTGGTATTGCGTATTCTGATGTGCAAAAAAGGGCGCAAACCCGCAGTGAGACAGGAGGAAGTGGAAATAAACGAATGATTGCCGGGAGGTTGTGCAAAGAATCTCAAAACACGGTGATCATCGGATGTTCAATACATCACGGGGACACAACGGGCGTTGAAAAGATAAAGACTGGCAAAGTGCATTGCTAACAATCGGATTGGTTGTTCAACCAACATTAAAATAGAAAGCTACTGCTTGGGAAATACGTTCAGGCTGTAATTATTAGTGTCGTACCAATTAGGCTGCTAAAGAGCCGCACAACGACAGCTTTTGCGTCAGTTGCACGGCTCTGAAATTGGCTAGGATCCGCCCTCTGATGGCGGGGGCATCCAGTCTGGAGCGATATCTTCAAACGAAGTATAGGGCGACATGTACATAAGCTCGGCAACGCCCACCGGGCCGTTGCGCTGTTTGCCGATAATGATTTCAGCAATGCCCTGGGGCGGTCGGTCGGCAGGTTTCTGGAATTTGTACACGTCATCGCGGTACACAAACATGATAACGTCCGCGTCCTGCTCGATAGCGCCAGATTCACGAAGGTCAGAGAGCATGGGGCGCTTGTCGCTGCGTTCTTCCACCTTGCGGTTAAGCTGCGAAAGCGCAACCACGGGCACGTTCATTTCCTTGGCAAGGCCTTTGAGCGACCGCGAAATATCCGAAATTTCCAGTTCGCGCGAATCTGTGCGGCGGCTGGTACGCATGAGCTGCAGGTAGTCCACCACCACCATGCCGAGGCCTTTGTCAGCCTTGAGGCGACGGGCGCGGGCGCGCAGTTCCAGCGTGGTGAGGGCCGGAGTGTCGTCAATAAATATGGGCGCACGGGCCACAACGTCCGCCGCGTCATAGAGGCGCTGCCAGTCTTCGTCTGTCAGCAGCGAAGGACGGCGCAATTTGGAAAGATCCACCTTGCCCCACACGGCCAGCATGCGCTGCATGAGCTGTTCCTTGCTCATTTCGAGCGAAAAAACAGCCACCGGGACGTTCTGGCGCACGGCAGCGTTGATGGCCATGCACATGGAAAAAGCCGTCTTGCCCATACTGGGGCGGGCCGCCACAATAATGAGGTCAGAGGGCTGCAGGCCGGCGGTCAGTTTGTCCAGACGGGTATAGCCGGTAGTGACGCCTGTAATGACGTCCTTGGCGTCGGCCAGTTTGGAAAGCTTGTCGAATACCCGTTCCAGCAGTTCGCGCGTGGGGGTAAAATCCTTGCCCGAGGTGCGCTGCGAAATGGAAAAGACTGCCTGTTCGGATTCATCCAGCAATTCGCCGACTTCGCGCGTGGCATCGTAGCAGTTGACTATGATGCCTGAGCAGGCGTTGATCAGGCTGCGCTGCAAGGATTTGTCGCGGACTATGGTGGCGTAGTATTCCGCATTGGCGCCGGAAACAACGGCCTGCGCCAGTTCGCCCAGATAGACCGCGCCGCCGGCTTCTTCAAGGGCGTTCATGCTCTTGAGCTGCTCGGCAGTGGCAATGAGGTCAAGGGGGGCCGATTTACGGTAAAGTTCTAGAAACGCCTTGTAGATGGTGGCGTGTGCGGGCAGGTAAAAATCTTCGTCAGTGAGTTGGTCTGCGATGGAGTGCATGAGCTGGGGGCGCATAAAAACGCCGCCGAGCACAGCCTGTTCGGCTTCAACACTGTGGGGGGGCACACGCCGCAGAATGTCGGCCTCGGCCTTTTCCGCGCTGTGCGCGTTTGAAGAGCGAGACTGACCATCTTTGTTGCGGCCCTGCCCAAAAGGCGAGCCCCCGGCCGCGTGGCCGGGGGCGGAATTGCTATCGTTCCGGGAAACCACGCAAACCCCTACTGGGCTGCCTCGGCTTCTTCAGCGGGCGCAGCAGGTGCGGGTTCTTCTTCGATGGGCTGATGGTCGGAGATGACCTTCACCGGAACCATGGCGATCACGCTGGCGTGCAGGCGCACGCGAACGGGATGTTCACCAAGGGTGCGGATGGGGGCATCCATAAGGATGCGGCGGCGGTCAACTTCCACACCAAGGGCGGCAAGAGCGTCGCCGATGATGGTGGTGGTGACAGAGCCGTAAAGCTTGTCGTTGTCGCCCACGTGCATGGGGATAATAACTTCCAGGGCTTCCAGACGGGCCTGGAGGGCCTGGGCATCAGCGCGCACGGCATCCATGCGGGCCTGAAGCTTTTTGCGTTCCTGTTCAAAGCTCTTGAGGTTGGAAGGCGAAGCGACCATGGCCAGACCCTGCGGGAGCAGGAAATTGCGGCCATAACCAGCTTTCACTTCAACCACATCGCCAAGGCTGCCGAGATTTTCAACGTCGGCGCGAAGTATCAGTTTCATGTGCGCCTCCTTAAATGGTGCTCTTTTTCTTGACGCCGGAATCGTGCGTCGCGGTGTAGATGAGCAGGGCCATCTGGCGGGCGCGCTTGATTTCGCGGGTCAGCAGGCGCTGGTGATGTGCGCAGGTACCGGTGATGCGGCGGGCAATGATCTTGCCGCGCTCGGTGATGAAGTCGCGCAGAATGTCGGCGCGCTTGTAATCCAGGGGCAGATCTTTATCTGCGCAGAAGCGGCAGAACTTGCGGCGCGGGGCAAATTTCTTCTTAAAAGCCATGTTAGGCAACCTCCCCGGCCACTTCGTCGGCCAACTTGACGGTCACAAACTTGAAGATGCCGTCGGTGATGCGAATGTTGCGTTCCAGCTCAGCGATAAGCTCAGCAGGAGCCTGGTACACCAGACGCACATAAAAGCCGCGCATCAGTTTGCGAACCGGGTAGGCGAGGTCGCGCATGCCCCAATTGTCCACTTCCACCATGACGCCCTTCTCACGCTCGATGATCGCGGTAAGGGCGG
>NZ_DASQOG010000058.1:0-39835 GCF_035644575.1 Desulfovibrio sp.
CGATAACTTCAGAAAGTTCATGCAGGAGGGCAGCTACATTCCCGAAGGTTTCAATCTGCCTACGGTCACTCCGCCGTCCTGGGCCACTATCTGCACGGGCGCATGGCCCCGCACCCACGGCGTGGAAGACTACTATTACTACCATGAAGGCCGCAGCCTTGATTACAAGGAAACCTCGCAGGCTTTCGGCTCCACCATCCTGACCGCAGAAACCATCTGGGACGCGTGGGACAAGGCTGGCAAGAAGTGCCTCGTGGTCAACTACCCCATGTCCTGGCCGTCCAAAATGCAGCACGGCGTCATGATCATGGGCGAGGGCCTCAGCCCCGCCGAAACCCGCTGGCCCCTGCATGGCAACGAGCACAAGGAATATTTGTGCTCTGAAAGCGTTATATCCACAGATTTCTATCCCATGGGTTCACAGGGCACCTTTGACGATGCCGAAGGCTGGGCCAACCTGCCGGAAGGCGAAGAACCCCTTGAAATGAATGTGCGTATGCACTTCAAGGAAGCCATTGAACCCCTGGAAGACCAGACCTGGCACTGCCTTGTGTGGCAGAGCGGCGATGAAGGCTATGACCGCATGGCCCTTTGCCCTGAAAAGGACTACGCCAAGGCCTTCTTTACCATGCAGCTTGGCCAGTGGAGCGAACCCGCCCAGCACGACTTTACCGTGAAGAGCGATGGCCGCACCGAAAAAGGCGTGTTCCGCGCCAAGCTCATGCAGCTTTCTGACGATGCTGAAGAATTCAAACTGTATATTTCCGGCATTGCTGGCCGTTGCGGCTTTATCGCTCCGGCGGAAGCCGCCGCGCAGATTGACTTCAGCAAGCACATTACGGCCAACGATATTGGCCTGGTCGCCTATCTGCACGGCATCATTGATACCGATACCGTGTGCGAACTGGTGGACTTTCACAGCGCATGGCTCTGGAACACCATTGAATCGCTCATCAAGGCCAACGCGGACTGGGATCTTTTCTACATGCATTCCCATCCCATTGACTGGTTCTACCACGGCTGGCTCAGCGAGCTGGACAGCACGGATGATGCGGTTCGCACCAAGGCCGAAAAGATGGAACGCTACATCTACGAAGTGGAAGACCGTCTGCTTGGCCGCCTCATGGACATCATGGGCGACGAAACCGTCATGTGCGTATGCTCCGACCACGGCGCAACGCCCCTCGGCCCCATCCTCAACACTGCCCACGCCCTCAAGGAAGCCGGCCTGTGCTCTTACGAACCCAAGAAGTCCGAGAACTACTGGGATATCTATGAGGAAACCGAAGGCTTCAACTACGTGCTTGATGTGAGCAAGTCGCTTGCCGTGCCGCAGCGTTACATGTTCGTGTACGTAAACCTGAAGGGCCGTTACCCCGGCGGTATTGTTGAGCAGGAAGATTACGAAAACGTGCGTGACCGCATCATCAACGCCCTGCTGGACTACAAGCATCCCGACACGGGCGACCGGCCCGTGCTGCTGGCGGTGCGCAAGGAAGACGCGCATGTGTTTGGCATGGGCGGCGCACAGGCTGGCGATGTGGTGTACGTGCTCAAACCCGAATACATGGCTGAACACGGTTACGGCCTGCCCACCGGCGAATCCGGCTGCGGCAGCCTCAAGAATCTGCTCATGTTCCGCGGCCCAAACATCCGCAAGGGCTACCGTTATGCCCGCCCGCGCTGGCTGGCCGATATCGTGCCCACCTTCTGCTACATCACGGGCAATCCTGTGCCCGCCGACGCCGAAGGTGCGCCCATTTACCAGATCATGGAAAACCCCAATCTGGTCGATTAATTCACCATGCCGGGGCAAGGGCGCGGCTTTTGCTCCGGCGCGATAAAACACAAAGCCCCGCATCAGCGGGGCAGACGACAAGGATACGATCATGGCTGAAAAGAAAGCGATTCTCCTGATGCTGCCTTCCGTTGCGCTCAGCGGCGCATCCGAGGCGCTGGACAAGCTGAAGAAAAAAGCCGTTTTGCTGGCCAATGCCGACAGCGCCGGTCTGGAAGCTCTGGCCCTGGAACTTGGCGGCAAAAAGGTTGAAGCTGCCGCCCTTGAAGGCGCGGAAGACGCGCTGCTGGTTGTGCAGGGTGACGAAGCCGCTCTGGCTGCCGCTCTGGAAGCCGCCGACCGCCGTACTCTGGTGGTGGTTGCCGCCGCTGACGGCGTGGCCTTCTATGGTCTGGCTGTGGACAGCAAGGCCGGGGCCGTTGCCCGCGCCGTCAACGCGCAGGACATAGCCGTTACCATTGCCACCATTGCGGATCTGCCCGTCAGCGCCCAGTGCACCGGCGGCGTCATCTATCAGGCAATGAAAAATCCCAACCTCAAGCTTGATGAAATCAGAAAGCTCAAAGAAGCCCTGGTGCGCATGGAATCGGTTATTCAGCGTGATAACCGTGAGCCCTGGGACAAGCACGACTGCGCTTAAATTCCTTGCCGCTGTGACCGCGCCTGTCGTGTGGGGGCATGGCGTGCGCGGTTATCTGGAACCGCAGCCGTGCTGCGGTTCCGACCCATACCTTCCTCCAAACGCCTGCGGAGATTGAACTTTATGTTCAGTCTTCGCAGGTTGTCGTTTTATCTACATGCGAGCAATTTAAACATGGTTAACACAATTTTTTTTAAAGCTTACGATTACTGATGATCGTGGTGCTTTTCTGTCATACTTTAAATGTGATTATGATGTTTGTGGAAATGATTAGCATTATTGTATTTTTATAACGTCTTATTGTAGTACTACTATTTTGTATCGATTGTTGTAATAGTGCATATGCACTTGTTATTCTCTGATAAATTTGGAATTATTAAAAACAAGTAATCAATGATGCTTTTGACAGTATGCCTGTTTTGTTTTGATAATAGTCAGCATCTTTCATTAAACATGTATGTGTGGATAATAAATGAGAAAGTATTTGTTCCTTTGAAAGTGGCGTGAAGGCTACGTTAGGCTGAGCAGCCTGCGAATTTCTGCCAGGCTTGAGTGCAGGGGAGTGCGTGATTATAAATTTCAGTTTGACAATTGGGGGATACATGAAGTTTCTCAGAACAATTGTTGACTTTTTCTGGAGGGCATCGCTCCGGTTTCGATCCGTTCGACCTGGCAAAATCTTTGTGGTCGCACAAAAGGACTATTTGTTATTGCGGCTCTTTTTTGTAGACAGACAACGCCAGCTTGAAAATGTTGCCTGCGATGTCCTGTATATTTCGCCACAAAAAATATTGCTCAAATCAAACAAGCGTTTTTTGCCTGATATTCTTAAAGGAGAGCGCTGTAGTCTGTATGTAAAAGTACCTCATGCAATAGCTGAAAAATATCTTGGAATTTCATATCCAGCAATCAGGCATGGTTTTATTTTTAAAACACGAATCATCGCAAATTTTATAGATATGGAATCAAAGCAGTGCCTTGTTGAAGTTTCCATGCCTAAAACATACGTGCAGCGTGATTTGCAGCGACATGAACGCGTAGGTCTCACACCTCTGATGCTCAAAAAAATTTCTCTGTGGATTTGCAACAAGCAGTTGCCTAAATCTGTGAACGATATGAATGAAATGCGTTCGGGATTTGTGGGTGACAATATCTGTTCTGCCGTGCAAGTGGTTAATATGTCCGCAGGCGGATTAAGAGTGCAAATTGATGGTCTTAAAGGTTTTGAAAATCCCCGCAGCGAGTTAAACAAGCCAGTTGTTGTGCATCTTGTATTGTACAAGACCTCGCGCAAGGAACTGTCAGTGTGGGCAGTCTGTTCCTGTGTCAAAGTTCACTTCAGCCCGAGCCTGAAAATACTGACATTTTTCTTGAAATATATGCGGGAATGGGATGATCCAGATGAGGGCGGCGTGGGCTGGAAAACCGTTGACTACGATGGAATTTCGGACATTGAGTCCTGGGTGGACAACGACTATTGTATGCTGCTTGATAAAAACCACATGATTTCTGAGGAATTATGCCGCTGCTTTGGCCTTGATCCTGTCTCTATATGCCGGGAAAGCATCGCAAGGCATTCCCCCAGGGCCTGAGTTCCTGCATTACAGGGAGACAGCTTATCGGTTCAATGGCTTAGACCAGTGTAATCTCTAGCCTTGCAGCTTTTCATTCCCCCCGGTCATTCTGCGCATTTTGCGTTGCAGGGTGCGCAGGTTCAGCCCCAGCTCTTCCGCAGCTTTGCCCCTGTGCCAGCGGCACTTTTCAAGCGCCTGCCGGATCATGCGTTCTTCAAGTTGCAGCACGGCCTGATCAAGGCTGATGCCCTGGGGCGTGTTGAGCAGCAGGTCGGCCCGCCCGGCGTCCCCCAGCGAAAGAAGGGCCTCGTCGCCAAAGGCGAGGTACCGGTCAAGAAAGTTGTGCAGTTCACGCACGTTGCCGGGCCAGTCGTACTGTTCCACGGCCAGCCGCACATGGGGCGGCAGAATAAGGTTCAGGCCGCGCTTTTCAAGCCACGCCTCCACCAGCAGGGCAATGTCGCCGTGGCGTTCGCGCAGGGGCGGCAGGGTGATGGAAAGCACGTTGACGCGGTAATAAAAATCGGAGCGCATGGTTTTTTCGCGCACCATTTTTGCAAGATCCTGGTTGGTTGCCGCAATAAGGCGGAAGGATGATTCCTTGGGCGTATTGCCGCCCACAGGAGTGTACATCTTGTTTTCAATGGCCCTGAGCAGCTTGACCTGAAGGTGCAAGGGCAGTTCGCCTATTTCATCCAGAAACAGCGTGCCGCCGTTGGCCGCGCCTATGTAGCCCTCTTTATTGGCATGCGCGCCGGAAAACGCCCCCTTCACGTGCCCGAAAAATTCACTCTCCAGCAGTTGCTCGGGGATTGCGCCGCAGTTTACCGGTACATAACGGCCCTTGCGTCCGCTGTATTCATGAATGCTCTTGGCGGCAAGGTCTTTGCCGCAGCCGGTTTCCCCGTAAATGATGACGTTTGAATCTGTTTCTGCCGCCTTGAGAATCTGGCTGTATACGCGGCGCATGGGCTCGCTTTTGCCCACAATGTTGCCAAGGCCGTAAAGATTGATGACAGAGGTTCGCAGCTCTCGATTTTCTTCGCGCAGGGCCATTTCCTGAAATTTCTGCTCGCTCACGTCCATGATCAGGCCTTCGAGATACCGCAGAACGCCCGAATCATCGTACACGCCCTCCCCCTGATCCCACAGCCATTTGACGCGCCCAGACGGCAGCAAAAGCCGATACATGACCTGATACGGCTCATGAGCGACAATACTGTCGCGTATGGCTTTGCGGCTGGGACCGAGGTCATCGGGGTGGGTCATCAGCTCAATGGTGTTGTGGTGGTCAAGCACCATGTCTTCGGCTGGCACCCCCAGCAACTCGTAGCTGCCACGGCTTACAAACTCCAGTTCATACTGGAGATAATCACTCTCCGGCGCGTCGATATTGAGAACGCGGCAACGGTAGGCCATGCCGGGCAGGTGATTGAGCAGGCGGCGATAGCTTTTTTCCACATTAATGGGAGGCACTGGGGGCGATGAAAGCATGTGGCGGCAACCTTGCAAAAAATGTCGTTTGTCGCGACACAAATGTCGCTTCCGGGCCGGGATACTAGCGGCATGTGCCATAAAACACAAGCGCGGATGGCGTTGTGAAGCCAAGGGCAATCTGATGGCACTATTAGTGCAATAGGCAGGCCAAATTGCGCGGGGGCAGTGTGCTCTTGCGTTTTTTCAGCCTGGAGGCTTTGAAATGTCACATGAACTCAGTGTTTCTCTCTGCCGCCGCGGCGGCAAGGTGGATCTGGATATGGAGAGCGGCGCGTTTGGCGTGCTCACCATCGACGGTGAAAAGATTCCGCCCGAAGAACGTTCCGGCACGGCCAAAAAGCTCCTGGCCGCCTCTGCCCTGTATTGCTATTGCGCCGCTTTGGACAAGGCTCTGGATACGCGCAACGCCAAGTACGACAAAATCGAGGCCAAGGCCACGTTGCACACAGGCACCGATGATCTGGGCCGGGGTAGGGTAACGGGCATTGATATCGACGTTACCGTGCATCTGGATGAAGAGTACGAATTCATTTTTGACCGTGTGGAAAAGATCATGCGTCAAGGGTGCCTGGTCACGGGTTCGCTGGAGGCCGCCTTCCCCGTGAAGTACAACCTCAGGCTCGCCGACGACGAGGATTAGGAGCCCGCATGTCCGACCAGAAAAAAAGCATGATCGTTGTGGGCGGCGGCCCTGGCGGTTACACGGCGGCTTTTGCTGCCGCCAAGGCCGGAATGGCCGTAACCCTCGTGGAGTGCGCCGAACTTGGCGGCACCTGCCTCAACAACGGTTGCATACCCACCAAGACCATCAAGTCGTCTGCGGAAGCTCTGGAAATTGCCCAGCAGGCGGTGCAGTTCGGCGTCAGGATTGAAGGCGGCGTCAGCATTGACCCGCAGGCCGTCTACGAGCGCAAGGAGCGCGTATGCGCCACCCTGCGTTCTGGCCTTGAAAAGACCTGCGCCGCCCTGGGCGTAACCCTGGTGCGCGGCAAGGGGCGCTTGCTTGGCGGCGGCGCGGTGGAAGTGACCGGCAACGGCGCAAGCTCCAGCCTGTCGGCGGATTACGTCATACTGGCAACGGGCTCGCATCCTGTGAACCTGCCGGGCCTGACAGCCGACCACAAGCGCATTCTCACCAGCGATGATGCCCTCAAGCTCACGCACGTGCCTGCCTCCATCATCATTGTGGGCGGCGGCGTCATTGGCTGCGAGCTGGCCTGCATTTATCGGGCTTTTGGCTCCGCTGTCACAGTGATTGAAGGGCAGGACAGGATATTGCCCCTGCCTTCGGTGGATGCCGACATCAGCACGTTGCTCCAGCGCGAGATGAAAAAGCGCCGCATTGCCTGCGAACTCGGGCAAACCCTCACCCATGTGCGTGTGGATGAAAACGGCGTCAGCGGCGTACTTGCGCCGTCGCCCTTTGTGAGCGGCGCGCCCGCGAGGCCCGAACGCCCCATCAGCGCCGAGATGGTGCTTGTTTCTGTGGGGCGCGCCTCCATGACCGCCGGGCTTGGCCTCAAGGAAGCCGGTGTTGCCACGGACGAACGCGGCTGGATACGCGCTGATGAATACATGCGCACATCCCTGCCCGGCGTGTATGCCATTGGCGATGCCCTTGGCCCTGCGCGCGTCATGCTGGCCCATGTGGCGGCCGCCGAGGCTCTTTGCGCCGTTAACGACTGCCTGACCGGCGGCAAGGGTGTTCCCATGGATTACCGTTTTGTGCCTTCGGCCATCTTCACCTCGCCGGAAATCGGCTGCGTGGGCATGAGCGAGCAGCAGGCGCGCGATGCGGGCTATGAGGTCAAAACCTCGGTTGTGCAGGTGCGTGAACTTGGCAAGGCTCAGGCCATGGGCGCACTGCCCGGCTTCTGCAAGCTGGTGGCGGATGCCAGCGACGGCACCCTGTTGGGCGCGCACATGGCTGGCGCGCACGCCACCGACCTTATTGCCGAAACAACTCTGGCTTTGCGCATGGGCGCATCCATCAACGACATAGCCACCACCATTCATGCCCACCCCACGCTGGCCGAAGCCATTGGCGACGCAGCCCTGCGTATGGAAGAGGAGTAGTATCATGAAAGATCTTGACCAATTGGCTTTGCCCGAAAATCTGCGCTATACCGACGAACATGTGTGGCTGTGCGTGGAAGGCGAAACCGCCACCGTAGGCATCAGCGACTTTGCCCAGGACCAGCTTGGCGAAATCGCCTTTGTTGACCTGCCTGCCGTGGGTACAACCTACAAAAACGGTCAGGAATTCGGCACCGTTGAGTCGCTGAAGTCCGTCAACGCCCTGTTCATGCCTGTTGCCGGGTCTGTGCTTGAAGTGAATGAAACTCTGGAAAGCACGCCAACCCTCGTCAATGCCAAGCCCTACAACGAAGGCTGGATGCTGCGCATCCGCATGGACGACCCCGCCGAGGCCGCAACGCTGGCCGACAGCGCCGCCTACCTCAACCTTTTGCGCAAGGGCTAAGAGGCAAAGCGGTGAAAGGCCCTTCCGGCAACGGCCCGAAAAGCGACAGGGGCGCGTGCAGCACCTCTGCGCGGGATGCGGCATATGTACGCAGAGGGCTTTTTCTCGCTGCGCTGACAGGGGTAATTTTCAGTCTTGATGGCCCTATTCTGAAGCAGGGGCTGGTGAAAGAGCCGTTCAGCATACCTGAATTCTGGCTGTTGGCCCCCCTGTTTGCCGCGGGCTGTCACGACATCAGCGCGGCCTGCCTTTCCCTAGTTCTCAATGTGGCTCAGGGCAAGGGGCGGGAGGTGTTTCGCACCTTTTGCAGCAAGCCCGGCAGGTTCTGCATTATGGGCGCTTTTATGGGCGCTCCCCTCGGCATGGGGGGGTACCTGATGGGCGTTTCGCTGGCAGGGCCAGCCTATGCCTTGCCCATTTCCACCCTGTATCCGGCCATCGCGGCGGTGCTGGCGCGCTTTTTTCTGAAAGAGCGCATTTCCGCAAGGGCCATGTGCGGCCTTGCGCTTTGCGTGGCGGGCGCGTTTACCGTGGGCTGGTCTGCGCCGCAGGGCGGCGTGGGCGGTCAGGCCTTTTATCTGGGGTTGGGATTTGCCTTTCTGGCCGCCTTTGGCTGGGCATCGGAAGGCGTGTGCGTAACGGCGGGTATGGACTTTATCGAGCCTGTCGTGGCCCTGAACGTCTATCAGATTGTTTCCAGCCTGCTGTATATGCTGGTGATCGTGCCTGCGGCCTTTGTGCTGCTGGAACGCGGCAACCCCGGTCTGAACGCGGCTGGCCTGCTGGCGCAGGCCCTTGCCAGCCCCGGTTTGCCCTTTTGCATAGCCGCTGGCCTGGTGGGCTGCGTTTCGTACCGCTGCTGGTACACGGCCATGAACATGACCGGCGTATGCCGGGCCATGGCCCTGAACGTGACCTATGCCCTCTGGGGCATACTGTTCAGCGCCCTTTTTACCAACGTTACCGTTACCCGTAATCTTGTGGCGGGCGCGGTGGTGATAGTGGCGGGCATTGTGCTGGTTGTCATGCAGGGCAAGGGCGGAACCGCCTTGCGCCAGGCGCAGGAGGGGCGGTGATGCGCATTCGGCTGCCTTTGCGGCTGGCTGTGGGCAGATTGCTGCTGGACGGCATCCCCCGCACGGCCTGCGATGTGTGCGTGGCCCTGGAGCCAGAATATGCGGGCGAAAGGCAGATCAATGCGGCGAACATTGAAGCCCAGCTGCAAGCCCTCAAGGGCGTGGGGATTGTGACCGTTTGCAATGAATCCGATCAGGGCGTTGCATACGGAATCACCCCGGACGGCAGGCAGCGGGTTTTGCGCAATCTCTAGCGCAGGGCAGGCCGCGCAAAACGGCAAGCCCGATCAAAACCGGAAAGATCAAACCATCCCCTGCGGAGGAAAGTACGACGTAATTGTCGCCTCCCTTGCGCAAACCAACGGGCCTCTTGGCACTGACCGATTTGGGGTTGTTCTTTTATTCCCTAGCGTGGCCTGGAAAAAACAGGTACAGCGGCCCGCGCAAGACCAAGATATGCGCATCAATGGCGGGTGCGTCACATGTGTCGCAAAATGCGCGTTCGTGTCGCAGCCAGTGCCGCAACGTGGGGATGTTAAGTAAAAAATATCCTGTAATAGCTCATGATAAGCGGCTTTCTGCAGGAGTTGTGAAAAATGGTATATATTATGCAAAATGAATCACAAAGAATTTCGAAGCACGCGCAACCATCCCGGCAGCCCAGTGGCAGCTTTCAGGGGCGTTTGGCTTCTTTTGCGCACCCGGACGGCAGACCGGGACATTTAACAACTCTCACCAAGGAGTGCAGCCGTGCAGCAAACCGATGACTGTGCCTGTTCCGACGCTAAAATAGCAGTCAGGGATCTAACGAAAATGTATGGGGACCTTACCGTTCTGGACAAGGTCAACTTTACCATCAAGCGCGGAGAGCTGGTTTGCATAGTCGGGCCTACGGGATGCGGCAAGACAACCTTTCTCAACTGCATGTCCAAACTTACGGAAACCACCTCCGGCAACATCTACATTGATGGTGAAGTTGCAAATCCGCGCAAGCATAACCTGGCCTTTGTGTTCCAGGAACCAACGGCCCTGCCGTGGCTTACCGTGGAAGAAAACGTGGCCTACGGCATGCGCATAAAAAAGGTTCCGCCCAAGCAGCTCAGGGAACGCCTTGATATGATTCTGGAGATGGTCGGCCTGGAAGATACGGCCAAGCTGTATCCCAACCAGGTTTCGGCCAGCATGATGCAGCGTATCGCCGTGGCGCGGGCCTTTGCCGTGAACCCCGATCTGCTGCTCATGGATGAACCCTACGGCCAGCTTGACGTGAAGCTGCGCTTCTACCTTGAAGACGAGCTTGTGAAGCTGTGGCAGACCCTCAAGAGCACCGTGCTTTTTGTTACGCACAACATTGAAGAAGCCGTGTATGTAGCTGACCGCATCCTGGTGTTGAGCCCCAAGCCCACCAAGGTGAGGGCGGAAGTGGTAGTTGACCTGCCGCGCCCGAGGGATTTCAGGGATCCGCGTTTTGTCGAACTTCGCCGCCAGGTCACAGACCTCATCCGCTGGTGGTAGGAAAAAGGGACAGCTTATGCAATGCAATGAAAAAGTAACCTACCGCAAGCCCATGCGGCTTCGTATCCTGCCGGTTCTGAGCGTTTGTATTTTTCTTGGCGTGTGGCAGATGTGCGTTGGCCCGGCTGACAGCAACGACTGGCGTATTCCCGGTACTCTGCTCAGTTCGCCGTATGACATTCTGAGCCTCATGTTCGACAAGCTCACCAATCCCGCGCCTGACGGGGCAGTGCTGCTGGAGCATGCCTGGACAAGCATGCAGGAAGCCTTTTTGGGCTACGTGCTGGCCCTGATTGTGGGCCTGCCCCTGGGCCTTGCAATGGGCTGGTTCACCACGGTGCGCGGCCTTGTACGCCCCATATTTGAAATCATCCGGCCCATTCCGCCGGTTGCCTGGATTCCGCTGACCATTTTCTGGTTCGGCATCGGTCTGCCCGGCAAGGTCTTTATCATCTGGCTTTCGGGCATCGTGCCGTGCGTCATCAATACCTACACCGGCGTGCGCATGACCAACCCCGTGCATATCCAGATGGCCAGAACCTACGGCGCTTCCGACTGGCAGATATTTACCTCCATCTGCGTTCCTTCAGCGCTGCCCATGGTATTTGGCGCATTGCAGATCGCCCTGGCCTACTGCTGGGTGACTCTGGTTGCCGCTGAACTGCTGGCCGCAGACAAGGGCCTTGGCTACCTCATCACCATCGGCCGCATGCTTGGCCGTACCGACCTTGTGATGGTGGGCATGGTGAGCGTGGGTATTGCTGGCGCAATCATCGGTTTCATCATTGACAAGATCGAATCCCGGCTGCTGGCCGGCATCAGGAGATAGCGCCATGCAGTCTTCCTCGGCGTCCAACGGGCAGACCCAGAGCGTCTGCAATGAAACCATCAAGAACACGAAAAAATACGAGTTTTCGCTGATCCGTGCCCTCAAGAGCGAATACTTCTTGTACATCGTTTCGCTGGTGAGTTTTTTCGGCCTGTGGCAGTGGGCTGCCACGTCCAACGTGTTCGGCTACAGCAGCGCTCTGGCCACGCCCTTTCAGGTGGTGGAAAGCCTGCACGACCTGAGCGTCAACAAGCTTTCCGGCCTTGGCCTGCTCGAACATCTGTGGATCAGTACGCGCCGCGTTATCATCGGCTTTTTGATTGCCGCTGGCTTTGGCATTCCGCTGGGTCTGTTCATGGCCTTCAACGAAACGTTCCGCGCCATTGTGAAGCCCATTTTCGACATGTTCAAGCCCATGCCGCCCCTGGCCTGGATTTCTGTGGCCATCCTGTGGTTCGGCATTGGCGAAGCGCCCAAGATTTTCATCATCGTCATTGGCTCCTTTGTGCCGGTGGTGCTCAACTCTTACAGCTGCCTGCAACTCATCGAACCCGAATTTTTCGATGTGGTGCGCATCATCGGCGGCAAGCGCTGGGACGAAATCCGCCTTGTGTGCATTCCCGGCGCGCTGCCCGCCATTACGGCAGGTTTGCAGATCGCCATGTCCAGCGCCTGGACATGCGTTGTGGCGGCGGAGCTTGTGAATTCCCGTTCCGGCCTTGGCTACATCATTGTGCAGGGCATGAAGCTTTCCGACCCCGGCATGATTATCGGCGGCATGCTCATTATTACCGCCGTTTCGCTGGTGTTCACCCTGGGGATGGATCTGCTGACCCGCAAGCTGTGCCCCTGGCAGCGTGAAATCGAGAATCTTTAGAGAGCCAAGGAGCTGAACGTGAAAGACACGCAGCCAAAAATTGTCTGTGACAATATATGCAAAACATTCATCCAGAAGGGAACCCAGGTGGTTCCGGTTCTGGAGAACATCTCCCTTGAGGTGCGCGATCAGGAGTTTCTGGTCATCCTCGGGCCGGGGCAGTGCGGCAAGACAACCTTGCTGCGCATCCTCGCCGGGCTTGAAGCACCTTCGTCCGGCGCGGCCTATCTGGACGGCAAGCAGATTGTGGCCCCCGGCCCGCAGATCGGCCTGGTGTTCCAGAGCTACAAGCTCTTTCCGTGGAAGACCGTGCGCCAGAACGTGGAAATCGGCCTTGAGGTACGCGGGCTTGAGCCTGCGAAGATCCGTGAGATTTCCAATCACTATCTTGGCATGGTGGGTCTGCAAGGCTTTGAGGACTACTATCCTCACCAGCTTTCGGGCGGCATGAAGCAGCGTGTGGGCATTGCCCGCGCCTATGCTCTCAACCCAGAGGTGCTGCTGCTTGATGAACCCTTTGGTCAGCTTGACGCCCAGACCCGCTTTTTCATGGAGCAGGAAACCGAGCGCATCTGGCACATGGACAAGCGCACCATGATTTTTGTGACCAACAACATTGATGAAGCCCTGTTCCTCGCAGACCGCATCGTCACCATGGAAGACAAGCTGCCGGGGCATGTGCACACCTCGTATGATGTGCCGCTGCCGCGCCCGCGCGACACCATGGACCCCGCGTTCCTCGAACTGCGGGCCAGAATTACGGAAGAACAGAAGCTTACGCTCTAGCACTGCGCACAGCAGCAAGGGCCGCGCCGCGCATGGGTGCGCCTGCCAGCGGTACGGCCCTTGCCGCGCATGCGAGAGCATGGATTTCTCGGCAAACCTGTATGCACTTGCCGAGGTTGCTCAAGTGGTTTGTTTGAAGGTTCAAGCAGTTGAAAGGTTTTTCGTCAAAAGCGGATCTGTCCACTAACCAATTAGGAGTCATGCATGAGAAAACTGCTTCTGGTCGCGCTTCTGCTTTGCATGGGCGCTGTCATCTGCGGCGGCCCCGTCGCCACTCTGGCAGCCGACAAGCCCGTTGAAATTTCCACCTGCTGGATGGACGAATCCCCGGGCTTCAACATCTGGTACGCCAAGAAAATGGGTTGGGACAAGGAAGAAGGCCTGGACATCAAGATGCTGCTGTTCAACAGCGGCCCTGCCCAGATGGAAGCCCTGCCCGCCAAGGAATGGGTGCTCGGCTCCACGGGCGTTGGCGGTCAGCTGATCGGCGGCATCCGTTATAATATCTACTCCGTGGCCCCCATCATCAGCGAAGGCGAAGTGCACGTGCTTTACCTGCGCCCCGACAGCCCCGCCGCCAAGGTCAAGGGCTACAACCCCAAGTATCCCAACGTGTACGGCAGCCCTGAAACCGTCAAGGGCATGAAGATCCTGTACACCTCCCAGACCACCGTTCACTACATGATCGGCAAGTGGCTGAGCATCCTTGGCCTTACCGAAGCCGATGTGACCCTGGTGAACATGGAACAGCCCTCTGCCGTGCCTGCTTTTGAAAAGGGCATTGGCGACGCGGTGTGCCTGTGGGCGCCCTTCACCTTTGTGGCTGATTCCCGCAAGTGGCAGCGCGCCGGCACCATGACCGACATGGACTGCATCACCGTGTCTTCGCTCGTGGGCGACAAAAAATGGTGCGATGAAAACCCCGAACTGGTTGCCAAGTTCCTGCGCGTGTACCTGCGCGGTTCCAACATGCTGCGCGAAGAAGGCCCCAGCCCCCGCATCATCAAGGAATACCGCCAGTACATGAACGAATTCGCCGGTATCCGCATGACTGACGAAGAAGCCAAGCTCGACATCCAGATCCACCCCCGCTGGTCTTACGAAGAAACCATGGCTCTGCTCGACAGATCCAAGGGTGAATCGCAGGCCGACAAGTGGCAGAATTCTGTGGCCGACTTCTTTGGCAGCATCAAGCGTTTCTCGCCTGCTGAAATCAAGAAGTTCAAGGACGCCCAGATCAATACCGACAAGTTCCTCAAGCTGGTTCAGCAGCCCATTCCCAGCTGGAAGTAGCTCCTCCCCCACGGACACGCGCCGGATGTAAATCCGGCAGTACCGGGCCTGTTCTTTGCCTATTGCCGGGCAAGAACAGGCCCTTCATTTTTTATGGCAGGGCAGGGGATGACAGAGGATTGCAGAGGATGGTTGTGAAAGGCCGTGTGTGGCGGGCAGGGCGGGGGAGACCTAGCCCCCGGTAAATCTCGTGGAAAATTGCTGCGGGGATTGTTGTTGCGGGAATATTGCGGCTATCCGGTCTGCGATCAGCAAGAAATTCTTTTACCGATCATTTGCCTTTATCTTCAGCCCCATCATCCGGCGCGGAGGTGGTCACAAGGCCCACGTCCTTGATGCCAGCGCCGCGCACCCTGTCCATTACGTTCATGACCATGCCGTAGGGAACATCCTTGTCGGCCCTCACAAAAAGCTGCCGCCCGCTGTCCTTTACCCGCGCGTTCAGGGCCTCCGGCAGGTTGTCCATGTCGGTTTCCTGCTCGTTGAGAAACAGCGCGCCGCCATTTTTGACCGTCAGGATAACGTGGTCGTCATCCGTGGGCAGCACTTCTGAGGTCTCCACCTTGGGCAGGGCCACATCTAGCCCTTCGGTCATCATGGGGGCTGTGACCATAAAGATGATCAGCAAGACCAGCATCACATCCACAAAGGGCGTGACGTTGATGTCGGCAACAAAATCATCGTCGGCGGAAGATGCGGCCATGACTAGCGCTCCTCTGAAAAGGCTATGCCGTCTGCATGTTGCGGTGCTTCGTGTTGCAGGCGGTTGAGCATCTGGCCTGCAAAGTTGATGCATACGCCTTCAATGTGGGCCAGCTTGGCGCGGAACACGTTGTAACCACACACAGCGGGTATGGCCACAAACAGGCCAACAGCGGTGGCGATGAGGGCTTCTGCTATGCCGGGCGCGACTGTTGCCAGCGAAACGCTCTTCATCTGGGCTATGGCGGTGAAGGAATGCATGATGCCCCACACCGTGCCGAACAGGCCGATAAAGGGGGCCGTGTTGGCGGCTGTGGCAAGCAGGGCCAGGGATGATTTGAGAACGGCGAGTTCTTCCGCAACGGCAAAGTGCAGGGCCCTGCGCACATTGTCGTTCAAAAGACGGTCAACATCGCCCGTGCGGGAAATACGGTTGAATTCGCGGATGGCGCGGCGCGCAATGCCAAAAAGAGGAGAGTGCTTGTCATTTGCCAGCACCGGCAGCGCCCGGTTAAGTTCCCCGGCCTCGTCAAACGCCGCCAGCCCCGCCTGCGTGCGCTGCTGGGCTGTGCGCAGCAACAGCCATTTGCTGCACATATAGGCCCAGCTTGCCACAGACATGCACAAGAGCAGCGCCAGCACGCACTTGGAGACAAATGTTGCCTGCAACACCGCCTGAATCATGGAATCCATTATATCCCCCAAAGAATATGAAATTGAAATTCAAAGCTATTGTGTGGTAGTACGCCCCGCAAGCTTTGTCAACCTGACAGCGCTAAATTCAAGCAACACACTATAATGTTTAGCATGTTATCTGGTGATGCTGAAATCGACGGGAAATTCCACCACGCACATCACAGGCTTTCCGCCCACCTTGCCGGGGGCAAAGCGCCAACGCTGCACGGCTTCAAGGGTTTCTTCCTTGAAGTGCTGCGTTTCCTTGCCTGGCAGAACCACGGCGCGCACCACCTTGCCCTGGGCGTCAATAACGGCCCGAACAATGACGGTGGCTTCCTTGCCAATACGCTTAGCCGCAGGGGGGTAGTTGGGTTTGACCCGGTGGATGGGCACAGGCGACTGATCCCATTGATTGAAGCCGTATACCGAGCCAGCGCCCTGACCACGCCCCTGATGCATGCCTAGCCCGCCGCCGCTGCCGCCGCCCTGGCCGCCGTCGTTTCTGCCGCTGCCCTGAGCTTCGGCGGCACTGCCAGCGGATTCGGCATCCGTCCCCTGCCGGGCATCACTGCCCAGTGAGGGCGGCGGTGTTTCCATGGGGGGGCGGTCTTCTGCTTTGGCTGTGGGCCGCTTTTGCTGATGCTCCTTCTTGGGCGGGCGCTTTGGCTCGCACTTTTTTTTGAGTATCAGATCCGGCTGTTCAACCGGCTGCTCGGCCTGCGGCGTTTTTTTGTCCTTGGGCTGTTCTTTTTCCTCAACCGGAGCGTTGCGTTCCTCTCTGGCTGTGGCGTTGGGATCAGTGCCATTGGTGGTCGAAGCATGGCTTGCGCCTTGCGTGGCAGTGCCCATGCCCATGCCCACAAGGGAAACACGCATGGACGATTCTCCGCCGCCTGAGGCCTGCAAAGGGATGCCCCACAGGCATATAAACAGCGCGGCGTGTACGCCCAGCGAGAACAGCAGGCCTCTTTTTTGCGTTTGGCGGGATGCGGAAGCCGCGCCAAGTTTTTGCGGATTGATGCGCCGCAGGGTGGAGCGCGCCGCCGTCGGGCCAGCGGCGGGCAGATGTTGGTCTTCGCTCTGGGCGGAAGCCTTGAGCAGTTCGCGCAACTTGGCCGACTGCGGCTGGCAAAAGACCTCACGCACTGGCCCCTGTTCCACGCATTTGCCCTTGTCCAGCACAAGTACCCGCTGGCAAAAGCCCTTTACCAGCGTGAGATCGTGGCTGATAAAGATCAGCGACATGCCAAAGCGCTGCTGCAAGCCGCGCAGCAGTTCAATGATCTGGAATTGCAACGCCCTGTCCAGCGATGAGGTTGGTTCGTCCAGCAGCAGCACGCGGGGGCGCAGCACAAGGGCGCGCGCAATGGCTACACGCTGGCGTTCGCCGCCGGAAAGTTCGTGCGGAAAACGGCTGGCATATGCCGGAGAAAGCCCCACATCCCGCAAGGCCTCAAGCACGCGCTGCGGCCTGTCCTGCGCTCGTGGGGCGTGCACGCGCAGACCTTCTTCAATAAGGTCATGGACGCACATGCGGGGATTGAGCGAAAGATAGGGATTTTGAAACACCACCTGAATGCTGGCGCGCAGGGGGGCCATTTGCGCATGGGTCAGATTCTGGATTTCTTTGCCCATAAGGCGGATTCCGCCACGGCTGGCCACAAGCCGCAGCACTGCCAGGGCCAGGCTTGATTTGCCTGACCCGCTCTCGCCCACAATGCCCAGGCATTCGCCCTGATGCAGGGCAAAATTCACGTTGTCCAGCGCTGTAAAGGGGGGCTGCGCCCGTTGGAAAAGCCGCGTTTTCGGACGGCAAAAATCCACGCTCAGGCCCTGCGTCTCCAGAATGGGGCTGCCGTCATGCCGGGGGACATCCTCGGCCCACTGGCGGCTGCCTGTGTGGAGCAGGGCGCGGGTGTATTCGTGCTGCGGGTCTGCAAAGAGCGAGGAGGAGGACTCCACAATTTCACCGTGGCGCATCACGTGAACCGTATCCGCAAAGCGTCGTACCATGCCCAGATCATGGCTCACCAGCAGCAGGCTCATGCCCAGTTCCGCGCGCATGTCGTGCAGAAGCTCCAGAATGGCCTGCTGCACGGTGGCGTCCAGAGCTGTTGTGGGTTCGTCTGCGATGAGCAGGTCGGGCTTGTTGGCCACGGCCAGCGCAAGCATGATGCGCTGCCTTTGCCCGCCGGAAAGCTGGTGCGGGTATGCCCTGTAGCGTTCCGCAGTATGGTCGAGCCGCACAAGGTCAAAGAGATCCAGCACCCGCGAGCGTACCTGTTCTTCGCTCAGGCTTTCGTGCGCGCGCAGGCATTCGGCCACCTGATCGCCCACGTGGTGCAGGGGATTGAGCGCGGCCAGCGGATCCTGAAAAACCATGCCGATTTTGCGCCCGCGCAGGGCCATGACGGCCTTTTCCGGCAGACAGAGCACATCCTCGCCCTTGAACAAAATGCGGCCCTGCGTTACGTGCGCCCCCCCGGGGAGCAGGCGCACGATGGAACGGGAGGTGAGGGTTTTACCCGCGCCGCTCTCGCCCACAAGGGCAACACACTGGCCCTTTTCCACACTGAACGAAACATCGCACACCACTGTGCGCATGGTCGTGCCCCTAGCCGTGCCAAGGTCTGCCGGAGCGGATATTTCCCTTCCGGTTTTGGCGTCGGCTCTGGCAAAGGCCACATGCAGATGTTGAACGTCAAGAAGGTTCATGCCCGCTCCCTCCAAGTATTTTGCGGGGTTTCCGCGTCTGCCGCGCCGCCGCTCAAAAACACGCCGGGGTCAAAGGCGTCGCGCAGGCCCTCGCCAATAAAGACGAGGCAGGTCAGCATGCCCGCAAGGGTAAAAAAGGCGGCAAGGCCTATCCACGGGGCAAAGAGGTTGTTCTTGCCCTGCACCACCAGCTCGCCCAGCGAAGGATATTCCGGCGGCAGCCCGAAACCCAGAAAATCCAGCGATGTCAGGGTGACGATGGAGGCATTGACCAAAAAGGGCAGAATGGAAATCAGGGCCACAACGGCGTTGGGCAACACATGGCGCAGCATGATGCTTTTATCCAGCACGCCCAGCGCGCGGGCCGCCCGCACGTATTCCATGTTGCGCGCCCGCAGGCTCTCGGCCCGCACCACGCCCACCACGCGCATCCAGCTGAAGGCCAGCATGAGGGCAAGCAGCGCCCAGAATCCCATAGTCATGACGCTGGAAATGATGATGATAAGGTACAGCACGGGAATCCCGCCCCACACCTCCATGAAGCGCTGAAACAGCAGGTCTGGCAGCCCGCCGTAATAGCCCTGCGCAACCCCTGCGGTCATGCCCACGGCGCAGCCGAAAAACGAGAGGCACAGACCGAACAATACGGAAATGCGGAATCCATAAAGCAGCCGCGCCAGTATGTCCCGCCCCTGATCATCCGTGCCCAGCCAGTTGCCGTGCCCTGGCGGCGCAGGAAAGGTCGTGCCTTCCTGCCGCGAAATGGTGTTGAAAGAATAGCGCACCGGGGGCCACAAGGCCCAGCCGCGCTCCGCAATGGCGGTCTGGATAAAGGGGTCTGCAAAGTCGGCGGCAATGGGCAGGTCGCCCCCAAAGACGCGCTCGTCCAGAGTGTGAAACATGGGAAAGTAGAGCCGGTTTTCATAGCTCACCACCAGAGGACGGTCATTGGCCACAAACTCGGAGCACAGGCTGGCGGCAAAGCACAGGCAGAACAGGCACAGGCTGACGAATGCCCGGCGGTTGCTGCGGAACGTCTGCCATCTGCGGCGGGTGATGGGGTTCATGCCTTGCTCCTTCCGCTGAAGTCGATGCGGGGATCAACCTTTGTCATTGTCAGATCTCCAATGATGGACGTCACAAGGCCGATGAGCGTGAAGATATAGAGCGTGGCGAACATGACGGGGTAATCCCGCTGCATGGCGGCCTCAAACCCCAGCAGCCCCAGCCCGTTGAGTGAAAATATGGTCTCTATCAGCAGCGACCCGGCAAAAAACATGCGCACAAACGCGCCGGGCAGCCCGGCAATGATGATCAGCATGGCGTTGCGGAACACGTGCCCGTACAGCACGGTTCTTTCACTCAAGCCCTTGGCGCGCGCAGTTTCAACATACTGCTTGCTCAGTTCGTCCAGAAAGGAATTGCGGGTCAGCATGGTGAGCCCGGCAAAACCGCCGATGGTCATGGAAAGCACGGGCAGAGCCATGTGGTGCAGGTAGTCCAGCACCTGCCGCCAGAAGGGCAGGCTCTCGTAACCAAGGGTGTGCAGGCCCCGCAGCGGGAATATCTGCCAGTAGGAGCCGCCCGCAAACAGCACGATCAGCAGCACGGCAAACAGAAAACCGGGGATGGCGCTGGCCGCCACCATGACGGCCCCGGTGGCGAAGTCAAAGGTGCTGCCCCGGCGCACGGCCCTGGCTATGCCGACGGGTATGGATACAAGGTAGACGAGCAGGGTGCTCCACACGCCGATGCTTATGGAAACAGGCAAGGCGTTTACAAGCAGCCCTGCCACGCTGTCTGCCTTGAACAGGCTTTTGCCGAAATCAAACGTGGCAAAGTCGCGCAACATTTCCGCATAGCGGGTGAGGATGGGCTTGTCGAAACCGTAGAGCTTGCGGATGGCGTCCAGCGTTTGCGGGTTAAGCCCGCGCGCGCCGGAATAGGCGCTTTCCGCTGCATCGGCCATGCCTGCTGCGGGCAGGTCGGCTCCGGCGCTGCCCACCCGTTCCATGTAGGCGCTGCCGCTGCCTTCCAGCATGGCGATGAACTGCTCCACAGGCCCGCCGGGCGCAGTCTGCACGATAAAAAAGTTGATGGTCAGAATGCCCAGCAGCGTGGGGAATATCAGCAACAGACGGCGAAGAGTGTAACGCAGCATCAGCGCGCCTCCCTGTGAGTTTGCGCAGCGGCGGCGGGAATCGCGTGCGCGGGCGGCGTGGCCCCGGCCGCCGGAACATGCCACGCCATGATGTCCACGCCTTCATTGCCTTGCTCTGCCGGAGGGGTGATGCGGTCTTTCCACCATGCAATGCGCATGCTGCCGCTGTACCATGCGGGGATGACGTAGCATCCGTGTTGCAGCAGCCTGTCCAGCAGAGCGGTGCGGGTGTGCAGATCCTCGCGGGTGGGGGCCGCCACCAGTTCGTCCACCAGCGTGTCGATCACGGCATCGCGTATGCCAGCGTAATTGCGCGAACCGCGCGCCCCGGCAGCAGTGGAAGACCAGTAGTTGCGCTGCTCGTTGCCGGGATTGGACGACTGCCGCACTGTGGCCTGAATAAGGTCAAAGTCGAATGCCCGCACGCGGCTGACATATTGGGTCTGATCCACCAGCCGCACGTTGAGCGTGATGCCCAGCCTTTTGAGCGTATTGCGAAAGGGCGTGTACACGCGCTGCATGGAGGGCGAACTGGTCAGGATGGTCAGGTTGAGAGGCTGGCCCTGAGCGTTGAGCATCTCGCCGTTTTGTATGCGCCAGCCAGCTTTTTCCAGCAGATGCAGGGCGGCGCGCATTCTTTGGCGTTCGGTATCGCGCCCGCCGCCGGGCTGGGCGGGCAGCGGGCCGAAAACTGCGGGGTCAAGCCTGTCGCGCCAGCGCTCCATGAGTTCAAGCTCCCCTGCGGACGGCAATGGCTGCGCTGCAAAGGGGGAGCCAGTGAAAAAACTGCTGTAACGCGTGTAGGCATTGTAAAAGAAGGCGCTGTTCATCCAGTCAAAGTCAAACAGCAGGTTCAGCGCCTGTCGCACGCGCCTGTCCGCCAGTGCCGGGCGGCGGGTGTTCATGAAAATGCCGCCCATGCCCATGGGGCTGGCATACTCCTGAAGCTGCCGGGTAATGCGGCCATCGCGCACGGCGGGCACATTGTAGGCATTGGTCCAGTCCTTGATATTGCTTTCGCTGTAAAAATCCGCTTCTCCGGCAAAAAAGGCCTCGCGCGCAACGGAAACATCGCGGTAATAATCCACCTGAACCGTATCAAAATTGTAGCGGCCCTGATTGACGGGCAGGTCTTGCCCCCACCAGTCTTTGCGGCGCTCGTAAATAAGGCGCGAGCCCATAACGCTGCCCGTGAGGCGGTAGGGGCCGCTGCCGGGCATGATATCCGTCTGCGGGTCGCCCAGGTTGCGGCCTTGCCACCAGTGGGCGGGCAGCACGGGCATCTGGCAGACAATAAGCGGCAGTTCGCGGTTGGTGCCGGCGGCGAGCTTGAATATCACCTCGTGTTCACCAGCAATTTCCACGCCTTGCACCTGCTCGTAATAGGAGCGGTAGACGGGCGAGGCCTGCTTGATGAGGGCTGTGAACGTAAAGGCCACATCCTGCGCTGTAACAGGGACGCCGTCAGAAAACCGGGCTTGCGGACGCAGGCGCACACGCAGGGTTGAGCGGTCAGGCGAGAGATCAAAGCTTTCGGCCAGCAGCCCGCGCATGATGAATTCCTGCGTGCCGCGCTGGCTTACGCCAAGGGTTTCGTAGGTCAGGCCAAGCTGCGCCGCGCTGACGCCGCGAGGGCTGAAGGGATTGAAGCTGTCAAATGTGCCAATGGCGCTCAGGCGGAGCCTCCCGCCCTTGGGCGCGTCCGGGGTGACGTGGGCAAATGGCGGGAGAGATTCGCTTTGCAGCGCATCCTCCCACAGGCCCAGAACCTCATGGGGCGCGCCCAGGGCGGGAGAAACTGTTACGGCGGCGGCCAGCAGCGCTGCGCATATGCCAGCTCTGAGCGCAGCCAGACTACCGCGCAACGGGCCGTATGGCGCGCGGTTCATGGCTGGATGAAGGGGAATGGCGGCTGCCGTTGCCGTTTCAGCATGCATGACGTGTTGGCTCCAGATGCGTTAGAAGGTGTACTTTACGCCAAAGTAAAACTGGCGGCCCAGGGCGTAGGTGCCCTGCGATGTGGCGCTGGTGCTGAGATTGGACAGATTTTTTCTGTCCAGCAGATTGAGCGCTTCCACTTCCAGCGTAAGGGTCTGATCTTTGTACTTGATGGCGTCAAAGCTCAGCTTGGCGTCCACGTTGAGGCTGTCTTCCTGATAGGCCGTTCTGTATGACGAAAGGATAAGGCCGGAAGGCCCGACCACATTGGTGGAGCCGGAATCGTTGTAAAGGCGTTTTCCGCCCTGTTCCCAGCGCAACTGGCCCATGAGGCGCAGGCGGTCTTCCCAGAACTGGGCGCTGTGGGTGTAGGCGATAACCCAGGGGGAGTTGAAGTTGCTGGCAGGCATGTCGCCCTTTGGCGTAACCACGCCGTTGAGCAGCACAAAGTTTGGATCACGGATGGTGGAATCATTTTCATTGTAGGAGTCGTTTGTCCAGTCCGTATAGTTGCCTTCGGTTTTGGACCATGTGGCGGAAAGCTCGCCCGTGTGCTTGCCCCAGTCGCCAAAATCAAAGGTGCGCTCGGCAGAAAGCGTGATGCCTTTGTAGTCAGTTTTGCCGTTGTTGGAATACTGGGAGTAGCCGATGCCGTTTTCCGTTACCAGTGCGCCCTTGAGCTGATTGCGGTAGTCACGTTTGACGTAGGTGGCCTTGAACAACGTATCCCACACGTCAGCCGAGGCGCCAAACGTGTATTCATCGTTGTACGGCGTTTTGAGGGACCCAAGACGGAACGCCCCAGGAGGCGCTTTCGGGCCAGCAACCCAGGGAGAATTCCAGTTTGTACGCGTGAATGTTTGATAATATGAGTTGCCGTGCAAGGCTCTTTCCATTACCTGGGATCCGTAATAGCGGTTATACCCGCCGAACACATTAAAGCGGTTGTCGTTGAGCAGGTCGATATTGACAAAAAAGCGCGGAGCCACATCGGTGTTTTCGGTCAGCGAATCGTAGGAAACGCGCGCACCGGGGCGGATAGTCACACGCTCAACCTTGATGGTGTCCTGTAAATAAAATGCCGGGGCAAACACGCTCTCGCGGCGCTCAAGGTCGTTGTAAACCTGTTTTGTCTTGGCATACTGCTCGCCGGTTATGACGCCGTTGCCGTACGATCCCGATGCTCCGCTGGCTAGTGCTGCGTTGGTAAAAATCGTGTACCCACCGCGTTTGCTCTCCAGCATGATCTTTTTGAGCTCAAAACCTGTTTCCAGCTGATGGCTGAAGTACCTGGGACCAAAGGCCTTGAAGTCCATGCTGCTGGCCCAGCTCAGGGTAGTCTGCTCCTGAAGGTAGTCGCCGTAGCCGCCTTCCGTTGCCAGATTGTTGCTATGTGCCCAACTTTTTGTGGAAGGACTTATTTTCCATACATAATTGACATCTTTGCTATTTTTTCGGTCAAGGTTGTTCTTGCTGTAGGTGATGTCGTTGCTCCAGCGCCCGATGGGAAAGTCGTAGTGGCTGTTGAGCATCATATCAACGCCGCCGCCGTTTACGCTGTATTCGCCGCCGTCCTTGAAATTGGCGTTGAAGAGAGTGGCCTTGTATGGCGCGTAGATGGTGGTAAGGCTCAGATACAGGGGGCTGGTCTCCGGCGTGTTGATCTTGAAGAGGTAGTTCTCATTGAGGCGGCGTTCGGTCACGGAGCCGTCGCCAGCCTTGAGCTTGAGCGGGATGATGGATGTGGTGTTGGTGTAGGCCATCATGACGCCGGGGCCGTTTTGCCACAGGGGGCCTTCCAACCGCAGCGAAGGATAATACTTGTAAAATTCCGGTTGGTAATTGTTGCCTGCAAGGGGTTGGGCGTTGCTGTCGCTGTTGGTGTAGTGAAATTGCGTCAGGTTGCTGTCTGTATAGCGAAAGGCCGCCATGCCGCGCCATCTGTCCGAAGCGGCATCGCGCAGCTTGGCGTCGATCACGCCGCCAAGAAAATCGCCGTACTTGGCGGGCACGTTTTCCGTGTAGACTTTCACGGTGTCCAGCATGTCGGTGCTGATCATGACGGACTGCGAATCACCGGTGGGGATGCCGCTATTGGCAGTGTGTTCATACCCGCCGGGGTTAATGAGGTTGTTGTTGCCCAGACCGTTGATGATGAAGTTGTTCTCGTAGTGTTTTGCGCCACGAATGGAAATTTTTGGCGGCGTGATCTCGCCGCCGAGCATGCCGCTGCGTGAGGACGAATCAAACTGCACGTTGGACTGCCCGCGCAACAGGTCATTGATGCTGTTGGTGGCCGAGGGGGTCATGTCCATGGTGCGACGGTCGATCAGAATTTCGCCGGGCTGTTCAGTTTGGCCTCGAACCTGTACCCCTTCCAGCCGATGTACTTTGCCCGCTGAATTATCCGCAGTTCCGCCCTCTGCCGTTTTGCCCTGCTGAGCCGGGGCTGGCGCGCTGTTGCGGCGCAGGGCCTCCTCAATGGCCGCGTCATCTGGCGATTCAGCTTCCACCGCCAGCGCCATGCGCGCGGAGGGGAGTTGCGCCAGCGGGGACGCAGCTAACAGCATGAGCTGCACGCAGAGCGCTTTTTTCTTAAAAAAAGAATGCAATTTCCTTTTCATCTTGAGGCTACCTTTCTTCCTGTGACAGACAAACCGAAAGCCCGTGCGCCCTTAATGCAGGGGCACTGCCTTTCGCGCGCGTGAGCGCAGCATCAACCCGTGTATGTTAAGCGGCGCTGCCGCAATGACAGCCCTGCGGCAGCATCCGTGCCAGAGGGGCTGCAACCAGTAGCGTCAGCAGGGCAGGCAGACCAAAAACAAGTACAAGCAGGATTTCGGGTGCGCAGACGTGCAGCAGTATACCGGATTCCATGCGTCTGTTGCCTTGCCGTTTCCGCATTGCCAGAAGCACGATCAGGCTCAGCAGGTTTCCGGCCAGAGCCCAAAGGGTATATTCCGGCAAGGTGATTTTCAGGCTGGTTCCGGCAACCTGCGGTTCATACTGCACTACAGTCAGCGGGCAGAGGAATGAAAGCCAGCGCTGCTGGTTCATCTGTCGGTCAACGACTGTCGCAGGCGGGCTGAGCAGCAGGTTGCGGATGATTTTAAGGTCGCCGTCGGCGGCAATCACAAGCGCATCCTGCGCCATGCGCGAGCCAAGAGTGCTCACGTTAAAGGTCGCGTCCAGCGGGGTGGCCCACACCGAAACATTCTGCACATCAGGCTGATACTGCAAGGGCAGCCGCATGGGGGCCTGACCGCGCCTGTTTATGTACAGACCGGTTTCTGTGGCGATGGTGCCCAGCAGGTCGCTGTATTTGTTTTCACGCACATCCACGCGCAGCGTTTTGCCGGGGATGACGTGCCCGGTGTTGCGGCATTCGGGCTTGCCGCGCACCATGAGCAATTGAAGGAGCGTGCCCTTTGCATCCACAAAGAAGAGGCCTTCATCCAGACTTTTGAAGGGGTCGGCATTGCTGCCTGCGGACTGAAGGGGAAACTGCGCCCCGGCGGCGAGCACGGCGGCGGTAAAGGCGGCTCCCTTGGCGGTGTTTTCCTTGCCGTCGGCGCAATTCACAAAGCGCAGGCGGGCGGCGTCCAGCAGCAGGATGTCTGGCGGCAGCGAAAAGGACGCGGTTTCAGGCGCGGATTCCATAAGCACAAGAACGCGGGACTGCGGAAGCATGACCTCGCGCGGGGTTGCCCGCAGGCGCACGCCTTCCTGCGCATCCCGGAAGGTGACAGAACGCCCGTTGACGCTCATGGGGAACCCGCCCCATTTTTCCACATCGCGCGAAAACATGTAGGGCAGGGCCATGCGGCCATCGCGCTGGCTGATGCGGTTGCCTTCCTCGTCCCTGAACTGGAACACCGAAGGCCCGGTTTCAAAAATGATAAAGTCGTTTTTTACTGAGCTGTACACAGCGCTCAGCTGAAGATAATCCGCCCGCGTGGCCCGCAGGTACAGTTGCGGAACAAACCAGGCCAGAACAAAAATACCCAGAAACACCGGGGCAAGGCGAAGCCAGTAGATACGCATTATTCTCCCTCCTTGACCCGCAATGCGGCTGCGGCCACAGCCGGAATCCAGGGCAGACATGCCGCGGCGTAAAGCCATATGCTGTTGCTCATGGGCGCAAAGCCTCGCCCCCCTGTCAGCATGGTCACATAGGCGAACCCCGCCAGAGCAAAGCATATCTTGCGTTTGAACGAAGGGTCGGCAATGGCGGCGGCAGTGGCGCACCAGCTTGTAAGGCCAGCCAGGCCCCAGGGCAGCAGGGTTTTGAACATGGGGATGGAAAGCTCCGGCGGCAGGCCGTGGTGATTGTTTATCAGGGCAAAGCCTGCGGACGCGGCGCAGAATACAAGCGCCATCAGGCCAAGACCGGTGACGGCCTGAACAGCCAGAGCCGGAATGGCGTTGACCGGGAGGTGAAAGAGCAGGCGCAGTCTTTTGCCCATGCATTCAGGGGCCATCTGCACCGAGGCAAGCCAGATGCCGCCAAGAATGAAGGCCCACTGGAGAGAGCCAAAATAGATGCTCTCCTTGAATATAAGCCCGTTCCAGGTGTCCACGGTACCGTGCATGGAAAGCACGCCCTTGAACGTCAGGTGGTAATCCGCAAGGGCCGCGCCAGCGAAAATAAAGGGGATGCACCAGAAATAGCGCAGTTTGATCCATTCCTTAAAAAACAGTGCCTTGATCATGTCCTTCCTGCTTTGCTGTATGCCGTATTGCTGCGCCGTTCAGGGCAGATTGCTGTTGAAAATGCCCTAGTATCTGCCTGTCAGACCCACAAATGCGTCCTCAAAGGTCATGGGCACGGGCTGGGGCGCGCCATCAGGGCAGGCCACCCCGCGTGCTTCAAGAAAACCGCGCATTTCATCCGGCTGGGCACGGCTGAACAGCATCAGCCTGTCTGCGCAACGCTCGACCCGCAGCAAAGGGCCTTCGTTGTTGCGCAACTCGTCTGCGGCAGTGCAAAGCGGCAGGTCATAGCGCAAAAATGAACGCATGAAATCCGCCTGGCGTTCTTTGGCCAGAACTGTTCCCTTGTGGATAACCACCAGCGCATCAAGCAGATTTTCCAGCTCCTGCACCACGTGAGAGGTCAGCAATACCGTGGTGCCGTAACGGCGCACATGATCCCGCAAAAAGTCGAGAAACAGGCGGCGGTAGCCCACATCTAGGCCAAGGGAATAGTCGTCAAGAATCATCAGCTCGGCCCGCTGCGCCAGAATGAGGCCCAACGTGACCTGCGAGCGCTGCCCGCAGGAAAGTCTGGTGATGCGCCGGGTAAAAGGAATGTCCATGCGGCCCACCACATCGTAATAGATGCCCTTGTCCCACTGTGGATAAAAGCGGGAATAGAAGCGTTCTATTTCGCCGATGGTCATGAAATTGTACTGGATGAAGCCCTCGTGGAGCAGGCCGATACGCGCGCGCACCTGCGGCGGGATGGCGTGGCTTGGGTGCCCCATGACCATGCACCGGCCCGAATCCGGCTGCATGAAACCCATCAGGATGTTGATGCTGGTGCTTTTTCCCGCACCGTTTTTGCCCAGCAAGCCCACAATCTCGCCACGCGACACGCTGAAATTAACACCGTGCAGCACTTCTGTGCCGTGGTAACTGTGGCGAAGAGCCTTGCATGAAATAAGCTCTTCCATCACTTGCTCTCCTTGGCGGTATTGGCCTTGCTGGGATTGGGCCTGGCGCTTTTGCCCTGGTCGGTGCTGGGCTGGGAATGCGCCGCAACTGTCCATATGGCGGAGGGAGCTGCCAGAAGGTCTTTCAGGGCTTCTGTGACCGCTTCTTTCGTGCAGTTTTGCAGGTTGCTCTCTGTTGTTTTGCTCCACTCAAGATAGGGGTAGCCTGTAGCCAGTTCTGTAAGCAGCATGCGCTGCCAGTACTGGGTGTTGGTGCGGCTGGTCTGAACCTGGGTGAGCATGGGCAGGCGCAGTCGGTCCAGCTCCTGCTGGCTCACCTTCCAGGGGGCGAGAGTCCCCAGATATTCCGTAACCTGCCCCATCTGTTCCCGGTTGGTGTGTACATCGATCTGGAGCAGGGTATAGCCGCCCTCATTGGGCATGGTGCGGTAAAAGGCGCTGGGGCTGTAACTTGCGCCCATGCGTTCGCGCAGATCGCGGCGCAATTTGTCGCGCAGCAGCGCTGCCGCAAGCTGCCGGGCAGCCAGAACCTCCCTGTTGCCCTGCGGTGCGAAATCAAGACGCCATGCCTTGCGGACAACAGCCTGATCTACGGAATCAGGAACCAGAATGTTTGCGGATTTGCCAGCAGGAAATTCCAGCGGAGCTGGTTTTTCTTCCACAGCCGCAGGCTGGGTTGTGATGTGGCTGAAGTAGCGTTTTGCCAGTGAAATTGCTGTATTGGGGTCGATATCACCGCTGAGGATCACACGCACAGGCTCTTTTTTGCGGCTGGCAGAGATAAAACGGCGCACATCGTCAATGCCCAGGCTGGCTGCCTCTTCGGGTTTGAGGGGCTGGTATCTGCGCGCATTGCCGTAAAAAAAGGCCTGCCCTGCGATTTTTGAAACATCTTCAACCGTTTCAGTCTGTTTACGGTTCTGAGCTTCAAGTTTGCGCAGGGCGCGCTGGAGATCGCCAGCCTCAGGCTGCGGATCGCTGAATTGCGTCCACACCGCCTGCACCAGCAACTCTAGTTGCCGGGAGTCGCCTTCAACACTGATGATGGCATTGTTGGGGCCGTGCATCTCGCCGACCCTGCCGCCCATGCGCTCTGAGAGTTTTTGCGTTTCAAGGCGCGAGAGCGCGCCAATACCGCCTTCTGACAATGTTGCGTTGGCTGTTTGGGCAAGGGCGATGATGCTGCCGGGCAAGTTGGCGTATCCCTTGCCGAAGAGAAGCTGCACCGAGGCCTTGTTGGGCTCAAAATTCAGCGGCAGCACATAACATTCAACGGCATCGCTCAGACGGGTTTGGAGGAGCGTTACGGCTGTGCTGCCCGGCTGGGAGAGATCGCGGCTGGCTATGGGCGCATCTGTGGAGGCCGCTGGTGCCGATGCTGCCGGCGGAAGTTCAAGGTAGGGGAAGGCAATGGATTTTGTCTGCACCGCGGGGGCTGGCTGCGCAGCAAGACCATCTTGCCATGCGGCGAGGATGGCGGCTGCATCGGGCGGCGTGGCGCTGCCCACAGCAAGGAAAACATCATCCATTGCCAGCATGGAGCGGAGCGCAGCATTAACCACATCTTCCGTGATGGAGGGCCGCAACAGCCGGAACAGGTCCAGATCAAAGGCGGGCGCGGTTTGGACGTAGTCCGCATTGGCGGTGCGCACAAACTGGTCTGCCACATCGGCATTGCTCATGCCCAGGCGCTGCTCCTTGAAGCGTGAAATTCTTTTTTCTGCAAAATCAAGAGCCTGAGATATCTCTTGCCGGGTGAAGCCGTGCGTTGCCGCCCGCTTCAGCTCTTGCGCCAGGGCAGGCAGCGCCTGTTGCCAGCCGCCGGGATGCGTTGTCAGGCCCATGGCGGCAGAAGGAGTAAGGCCCTGCCGCCAGTTGGCGGCAAAGCGCGCGTTGTTCCAGAGATTGTCGCGCTGGTCGCGCTCCAGCAGGCGGCGTTGCATGCAGTAGCCAAGCACGGAATCCACAAGCTGGTTTTGCTGATTCTGGCGCGTGTCGCGCTGGTGCATGCGCGGAAAGCGCATGATGACGGAAAGTTCCTCGCCGCTGATGGCCCTTTGCTCCCCTTGCGCCTGGATGCCGCCAAGCCGCGCCTCGCCCCAGGATGGAGGGAAGGGCGCCGGGCCGGGGTTCACCATGTCTGCAAAGCTGTTTTTTACAAGCTGACTAACCTGATCGGCAGTGACGGAGCCTGCAATGACCAGAATCATGCGTTCCGGGTGATACCATTTGCGGTAAAAGGCCTTCAGGCGCTCGGAGGTTGCCCCCCGGATGCAGTCTTCCGTGCCGATGGGCTGGTTCACAAAGGCTGTGCCCGCATAGAGCCGGGCCGTGCGCTGGCGTTTGCTTGCCATGGCTTCGCTGTCGCGCACGTTTTTCTCTGCCAGAATAACGCCCAGCTCTTTGGCGACTTCTTGCGGGGCAAACTGGATGCCATCCGCAAAGTCGCGCAGGATTTTCATCCCCATGGCGAGAGTGCTGGTGTCGCAGGATGTGAGGTTGAGCTTGAAGACGGTTTCTGCCCAGGCTGTATGGGCATTGGTGTCGCCGCCAAAACTCATGCCGTGGCGCTGGAAAAATGGAATGAGCGATCCGGGCGCAAAATTGCGCGTTCCGTTAAACGCCATATGCTCAATGTAGTGGGCATAGCCCAGTTCACTGGGCGTTTCCATCAGCGAACCGGCCTGAACATTCAAATACATGGAAACGCGGCCTGACGGCTTGGCATTGGGGATGACCGCATAACGGAAACCGTTTGGCAGCCGCCCAAAAGTGATTGCAGGATCTGGCGGCAGGTCAGAATGCTCGTGCGCCCACTTGCCATCATACCAGAATGCTTCGCCAGGGCTGTTTGCAACGATATTTTTTGCAAATGATGTGGAAGTTAAGGCTGTTAACACAATGCAGAGGGCAAGAATTGATTCGGTCAAAAATATGGGCATGTCTTCATATCCGCATGTTTGGGTGCTTGAAGTAATGAAAATTACTATCTGGAAATGAAATTGAATTTCTTTTGACTTAGCTAAGTAGTCTGAAATTCAAATAGTGTCAATTATAATGGGGTATTATTTGTAAGCCGCTATAACTTATAAAAATATCAGAAAATCGAAAAGGCAAAAGTTATTGAGCGAAATCTAATATGCTTAATTAAATAGCTTTTATAAAAAATTGCTGCGGGCTACAGCAGGAAGAGAGCCTCTTTTGAAAGGCGGAAGGTGAGGAGGGGAGCGGTGGCTGTTGAGAGTGCAGGTTACTGCTGGAGGCCGTGAGAGTGTACCGTGGGTCGGATTATTGGTGGCTGTGGTAATTGCTGGTGCGTAAAAAAGAAGGAGGAGTTGTGTTTCTCCTCCTTGCCTGTTTGGGCTGACTGGCTGCACCGCCTTACCCAACGAATCTTGAATCTGCTGGCAAGCGCAACACTGGTGGCATCCACAGAAAATGTATCTGATCTGCCAAAAACTACTGCACTTTCTCGCAACTTGCTAATAAAACTGCATTGCTACAATAAAAACATGATAATGCAAGGCATGTAGCGTGCTATGCGTATTTCAGTTTGTCGTCAGATTTTTGCGGACACCCAAAAAATGGACGCTTCACAGATTATCAGGATGCAACGTATGAATTCCACAGCCTGATAGCAGCTGATTCGCTGACAGACCACTGTAAGGGGCAGTTTCCGCATTCGCAGACAAGCCGATATATGTCGTTAATTCTGCCTTCGGGTCTGGATACTTCGACCTTTGGGGCCTTTCCACATTTGATACAGGGATGAATGACAGGAAGGTTTTCTTTGTTCATGCGGGCAACATAATCTTCTTGTTGCCGGTAGTCAAAAGGGATTAACCATGCATGCCCGCCAGGTGCTTGCTTGGGGCATAATGACTGCTTGCGAATGGCCGTGCAGTAGTTTTCGTTTCCCTGCCATTAAAATATATACGTGACCGCATCCGTTGACCGTGTTTTCAAGCAAGACTGGAAGAATTTCTAATTAATCAAATATATAATTATTACAATTTGTTAAGTGTTTTTTACAAAAAACTATGGAAAGTGATTTCAACGCTTCCCAATGCGCACAGTTGAGTGCAACAAGGTTAATTGTATATATAACTTGTGTAGTCTTGTTATTGGTATATATTTTTGTTGATTTTTTAATTATAGCAATTTTAGAGACACTGTTAATTTGTTGTGATACTATTTTTGCAGATATTGATTGATTGGAGTAGCTATGGAATATCAACTTGATCTTGTTTCTGTGGCTCTCAAGAGCGAAGGTGAAAAAAACTTCACCCTTGCAGATGGTCATGAAATGAAAATTTTGCCATCGGGCGATGGCAAAACAATGTCCATCATTATTGATGACGGTGCTTCATACAAGACTAAAGGAGCTAGCAACTTTGTAAAAATAATCAGACAGATATTAGATGGTAGAGGCATTGCCGGATGGGATGAAACTCGGGAAGGGCAAGACAATGTTGATCAGGTACTTTTCATGTACAAAGATGATATTGAATGATGTTTCCTGAACAGTTTGTAATGTATAATGCTTGAAGCATCATGTACAGAGTATGAATTATTCTACAATCAATCCGCACCATGCTTTTATTTTACAATGGGTAACGTTTATTTGCCCATGTGAGGAGGTACAATTTTTTTGAACATGAACAGGAGAATGAATTATGCAAATTAACTCAAAACAGCGTGCTGAAATAGAACGAATTTTATCTAATTGGAAAAGATATCTTGATAGTCTTCCACCAGCATCAGATGATTTGAAATTACATAAATGGCTTGGTATGAATACGTCTTTAGTGAAAAAAGATGCTTTTAGTAATAATTTGCGCTTTGTTGCAGATGAGCTGAGAACGCGCCTTGATGCAACGGCATTATAAAGCAGGCTAATACATAATTGGGGTGTGAGTAGGGCTGTCCTTGGCAGGGTTGGCAACGATATTTGGCCGCAAGAGCTGAATGTTGCATCCTAGGGGCAGTTTGTCCTCACTCCCCTTTTATTTGAAGGTGGATGCTCCAGGTGATTGCCACTCTTTGGGGAGGTCGGGACTCTGCGGGGAGAGAGGCTGGTTTTTGCAAGCTGCTCCGCATTCTGGCAGCAGCTTGAGCAGGGACAGTCAATTTTTGAGGGCGGTTGAATTTGCTTGGAGCAGGCTGTGGCATGACTCAGATAAAAAAAGAAGGCCGTGAAAATCACGGCCTTCCTGCATTCTAAATGCTTACTGGGCTTACCAGCGACGGGCGGCGGGCTTTTTGGGCTCAGCCTTGTTCACGCGCAGGGCGCGGCCGTCAACTTCTTTGCCGTCAAGGGCGGAAATGGCGTTGATGGCGCTGCTTTCGTCCATTTCAACAAAACCGAAGCCACGGGCGCGGCCGGTTTCGCGATCAGAAATCAGGTTGACGGAAAGAACATCGCCATAGGGCTTGAAGAGAGCTTCAACGCCGTCCTGGGTGGCAGACCAAGACAAATTACCGACATAAATAGAAGTAGCCATGTGAGACTCCAAGGGGTTAAGGGGAGGTAGACTTTCTGCTTGAAGCCTTACCCATGTAAAGTCTCTGGCGAAAAATTTACTATACCCAATCAGTGATGTGGCAACATAGGGCGGAGTGCAGAAAATGTCAATGAATGTTATTTTAAAATAAGGGACATGACGGCAGTAATTTACAATTTTTATAGAACTATTATCAGGCCGATCAGTGGGATACCGACTAAAAAATTATTTTTTATTATTCATTTAGACACCATGATTTTATGTTGATATGATAGTTGTTTGATATTGAAAAAATTGGAGCATATATGAATTATAAATTACGGCTTGTCGCAAATGTTCTTACAAGTAAGGAAGAAAAGGTTTTTACCTTTCATGACGGGCAGAGAATGTCCATCGAACCCGTGGGCGATGGTAAGACAGTAAATATCACCCTGGGTGAAGATGAGACGTACAAGACTAAAGGGGCCGATGCCTTTTTAAAAAGGGCGGAAAAAATACTCAAGCAGCGGGCACAAAGTGAGCCTGACGGTTCCTCAGAGAATCATGACGATATATTCAAGATCCTTTCCCTGTATGAGGGCTGCGGCCAGCGCCGTAGGTGATCTGCGGCTGAAAGTGCCGTATAAAGCAGATAGTGTAATTTAATTTTTTTATTACGCTTCTTTTGTGTTTAAAAACTGGCTTTGCCTATTGAGGCAGAGCCAGTTTTTACGTCTGTGAGCTGGAATATGGCTCGGGCTACGCTAGTCTCAGAGGGATGCCGCACACGGTGGCTTGTGGTACTGCCGATGAAAATTTTCAGAGTATAGGCTTAATGTTAATTGATATAAAAACAGATATAGCTTAGTATTATAAACAAGGGAAGGTTATGAGAAATAAATTTTTGGAGGAAATATGTTTAAGCGGATTGCTCTTGCAGTTGCCCTGACTCTGGCGCTTTCGGTTCCCGCCATGGCTGAAAATTCCGGATTTTATGTGGGCCTGAAGTTCCTTGACTCCATCCAAAGCACGGGTTCCATGTCCAGAAGCGGTGCAGTTGTTAACGCCTTTGATGTCAAGAACTACTCGCAGAACACTGTGGGCGGCGGCATATATGCTGGCTATGACTTTTATTCCCTGAATCAGGTTCCCTTGCGCGCGGAAATTGAATACGACATCCGCACCAACTCCACCACCAGCTGGGAACTCAAAAATGGTGGCAATGCTGCTGACCTCAAAGGCACCTGGGGCCTTCAGACCCTGTTCCTTAACGCGTATTGGGATTTCCACAACAGCACGGCCTTTACTCCCTATGTTGGCGCGGGCCTTGGCATGGGCTTTCTCAAGAGCAAGTACGAGATTGAAATCCCCGGCGTGGGAAGCGAAAGCACCACCAATCTGAACACTGTTTTTGCGTGGAATGCCGGCGCTGGCGTTTCCTACGCTTTTACTGACAACATTTCTGCTGATCTTGCCTATCGCTTTGTGGGCCTCGGGTACTCGGAAACTGAAAAGACCATTCTGGGCGAAAAGCAGAAGCTCGGCATGGCTCCCTATGCCAACGAATTCAGCCTTGGCTTGCGGTACACATTTTAAGCATATTGTTTCATGACCACCTCCCTTCCTGTGGCCGTCCTGTGTGGGCGGCCTTTTTTGCTTTGTCTACCTGAGGGGGCATACCAGGTGCAAACCAATGTCGGGGGGGGGATTTATTTGTGGGGAGGGGCAAGGATAGCATTCTATGTGCGAGCGCGCCTGTCCTCGGCTGCTCGTTGAATGGCTGGCATCAGTCTTTGGCAAGGATTTGTAGTTCGTGCAGCTTGCCCCAGGCACAAGCTGTTCGGTCGTCGCTGAAAGAGAGCAGACAGAGGAGCTTCTGGGGCAGGGGGGGGGCGAATCTGTCACGAATAGAATCACGGGGAGTTGTGGCTCGCCAAAAGAAAAAGGGGTTACTGTTTCCAGTAACCCCTTGAAATCTGGCGGAGAGGGGGAGATTCGAACTCCCGGTACGCTGTTAACGTACACACGATTTCCAATCGTGCTCCTTAGACCAGCTCGGACACCTCTCCATTCGGTGTTGTGCACCGCTCAAAGCCGAATACCTATATAGCAGGCATTCAGGAATTGCAAGAGAAAAAATTGAATCAGGGCAGTTTGTTGCAAAAAAAGTTGCCGCAAGGGGTGCAACCGGCCCAATGCGGTGCGCCCTTTCCTGTTCGCCGTGCAGGGCATCGGCCCTGGCGAAGCCCCACAGCACAGCAAAGCGCCAGAGCAAAGTCCCACAAGAGCAAAGGCCCACCCGGAATCCCGGATGGGCCTTGCATGAGATATCAACAGGGCAACGCCGATCGGCCCAGGCTAATCGTCTTTGCGATCCTTGTTCTTGGTCTCGTCATCTTTGCGCTTTTTTTTGGTGATCTGCGCGGCGCGATAAAAAGCCCACAGGCCAAACATCGCCATAACGGTAATGCCCACAGCGTTGAGTGTCTGGATGTCCATTATCTGATCCTTCTGACGGCATCAGACTGCTGAGGCCGCGCCATTGCGCAAGCGCGCGTTCAGTTGTGGGCTTGCCCGCAGGGGGCTAGCCCATCACGCCAATGGTGCTGAAGCCGCTGTCCACATAGATGACCTGACCAGTCACAGCATGGGCAAGGTCAGAGGCGAGGTACAGGGCCGTGCCGCCCACGTCGCCGGTGGTGACGTTGCGGTGCAGCGGGGCGTTGCGGTCAACAATGTTGCACAGATCCTTCATGCTGGAAACAGCAGAAGCGGCAAGGGTCTTGATGGGGCCGGCGCTGATGGCGTTGATGCGGATGCCCTTGGTGCCGAAGTCGCAGGCAAGATAGCGCACGGAGGCCTCAAGAGCGGCCTTGGCCACGCCCATGACGTTGTAGCCGGGGATGACCTTGGTGGAACCGTGATAGGTCATGGTCATGATGGAAGAACCCTCGTGCAGCAGGGGTTCAAATGCGCGACAGACGCCGGTGAGCGAGTAGGCGGAAACATCCAGGGCAAGGCGGAAGCCCTCGCGGGAGGTGTCTACAAAGCGGCCACCCAGGTCTTCGCGATTGGCAAAGGCCACGGAGTGCACAAGAATGTCCAGGTCGCCCCATTTTTCTTTGACGAGGTCGGCGGCGGCCTGAATCTGCGCGTCATCGCACACATCGCACTGGAAGGTGAATTCACCGCCAAGCTCTTCGCTCAGGGGGTCAACGCGTTTTTTGATGGCATCGCCCACATAGTTGAACGCCAGGCGGGCACCCTGTTCCTTAAGGGCATTGGCAATGCCGTACGCGATACTTCTATTATTGGCCAAACCCAATATAAGAGCTTTCTTTCCTTGCAGCAGCATGGATCCTCCTGAAAAAAATGCAAGCCGAACGAGCCGGCACTAAAGTGTATCAGAACAGCGGCAGCGCGCGCCTGGGCGAAAAAAGCCGCACAATATACGCGGCGCTGTCGGACAGTGGACGGCAGGTCGATGGTACAGCCCGGCGCTTTTGTGAAAAAAGTACCTAGCCTCCCACGCCAAAGGCGCGCCCGGCACTGTTGTACCGGACGCGCTCAAATTTTTTACTTTGTAAGGATGTCGTAAGCTTCCTGGTAGCGATTCGCCGTGGCCTTGATGATTTCTTCCGGCAGGGCGGGCGGCGGGGGCTGCTTGTTCCAGGGCTGCTTCTCCAGCCAGTCGCGCAGATATTGCTTGTCAAAGCTGGGCTGGCCCTGACCGGGCTGATACTGGTCAGCGGGCCAGAAGCGGGAAGAATCGGGCGTGAGCACTTCATCAATGAGGTGCAGCTTGCCGTCAATAAAGCCGAATTCAAACTTGGTGTCGGCCACGATGATGCCGCGCCCGGCGGCGTAGGTGCGCCCGGCCTCGTAAATGGCAAGCGTGGTGCGCTCAACCTGGGCGGCGGTTTCCGCGCCAAGCAGTTCCGCCGCCTGGGCCACGCTGATGTTTTCATCGTGCTGGCCCAGTTCGGCCTTGGTGGAGGGCGTAAACAGCGCAGGTTCCAGCTTGTCGGATTCGCGCAGGTTGGCGGGCAGCTTGTAGCCGCACAGGGTGCCGGTGGCCTTGTAATCCTTCCAGCCGGAGCCGGTGATGTAGCCGCGCACAATACATTCCACAGGCAGGGGCTTGGCTTTGCGCACGATGACGGCGCGGCCTTCAAGCTCGTCCTTCCAGGGTGCCAGAGCGGCGGGGAAGCGGTTCACATCGCTTTCAATCAAGTGATTGGGGATGATATCCTTGAACTTTTCCATCCAGAACAGGGTGATCTGGTTAAGAATCACGCCCTTATAGGGGATGGGTTCGTTCATGATCACATCAAAGGCCGACATGCGGTCAGTGGTGACAATGAGCAGTGTTTTTTCGTCCACATCATAGATGTCGCGCACTTTCCCGCGAGAAAGAAGGGGATAGGCGCTGATCTCGGTTTTTACCACGACTTTCATGATGGCTCCTGATTCCTCTGGCTCTTGCTATTTCTTCCCGCGCGCTTCAACGGAGCGGGCGTGGGCTTCCAGGCCTTCCAGCCGGGCAAGGGCGGCTATGGACTGCATGTTCTGCTGTAAAAAGGTTGAAGAAGCGGCCACGATGCTGGTCTTTTTGCAGAAGGTCTGCACCGAAAGAGCCGATGAAAACCGCGCCGTTCCCAGTGTGGGCAACACATGGTTGGGCCCGGCAAAATAATCGCCCACAGGTTCTGGGCTGTGCTGGCCCATGAATACGGCCCCGGCGTGGCGAATAAAGGGCAGCACGGCCCAGGGGTCGCGGGTGCACAATTCAAGATGCTCCGGGGCCACCATGTTGGCAACCGCCACAGCTACGGAAAGATTGGGCGTAACCACAATGGCGCTCCAGTCTTCCAGCGCGCGGGCGGCGGTGGTGGCTCTGGGCAGGGCGGCGCACTGCTTTTTCAGCTCTTGCTGGAGGGCATCGGCCAGGCGGGCATCGTCAGTGATGCAGATAGCCGAGGCCAGGGCATCGTGCTCCGCCTGCGAAAGCATATCCGCTGCAAGCCATGCAGGGTTGGCGGAAGAATCGGCCAGCACGAGCACTTCGCTCGGCCCGGCGATCATATCAATGCCCACAGTGCCCTGCACAAAGCGCTTGGCGGTGGTGACAAAAATGTTGCCAGGCCCGGCAATAACATCCACAGGCTTAATGGTTTGCGTACCGTAGGCCATGGCCGCAATGGACCATGCCCCGCCAACGCGGTAAACTTCATCAATATCAAGCAGATGCGCAGCGGCAAGAATGTGCGGATTTACCGTGCCGTCCTTGCGGGGAGGCGTAAACACGGCCAGACGCGGCACGCCTGCCACCTGGGCGGGTATGGCGCTCATGAGCAGGCTGGAAATAAGGGGCGTATTGCCGCCCTGACCACCGGGAACATACAGGCCGCCCGCGTCAACAGATGTAACCTGCTGGCCGAGAATACTGCCGTCCGGGCGGGTGAGAAACCACGATTTCTCAACCTGGGCTTCGTGGAAAGAACGTATATTGGACGCAGCCTCGCCGATGATTTCGCGGCTTTCGATGGTAACGGAGGCTGCCGCCTTGGCGATTTCCTGTTCGCTCACGCGCAGGGGCGGAGCAAAATCAGGGCAGTCAAAATTGCGCGTGTACTCCACAAGGGCGTCGTCGCCCTTTTGCCGCACAGCGTTGATAATGTCGGTTACGGCGCTTTCCACCCCGTTGCCGGGATTGTGCCGCCCTTGCAGCCACTGGGCCAGCGCGGGCCATTCCTGTTCATGTTGCAGCGTCAAAATTCGGCATGTCATAGTGCTGTTCCTCTTCTGGTTCGCGCAATATACAGAAGCCGCCGCAGAATGTCGAGGCGCAGATGGCTGTCAACTGGCGCAAGTGCTGGAGCCGTGAAGGCGAGAACAAAACTTTTTGCAGTGACGGCAGCGCCTTGACAGGGTGGACAAGCATACTTACTTAACGGAAAGCATCGTGACCCCGCCGGGGTCGATTCAGGAGGAAGCATGCAGCGTCATAAAATGAACCACTCATTCGGACAGCAGGGCAGTCAGCAGGGCGGCCAGGCGGATAACCGGGCAGAATGCCAGCCCGAAAGACCGGAAGATGGTTTTCTTGAAGAAGA
>NZ_DASQOG010000059.1:0-5472 GCF_035644575.1 Desulfovibrio sp.
ATGCTTGTCATCATGCTCACGGGCCTTGGCATGTACGCGCAGGACAGCCACGTGCCGTTTATCCACTTCTTCACCTTTGTGCAGGACTGGATAAACAACTGGTTTGGCGGCAACGGGCAGATGACCCGCAGCTTGCACCGACTGGGCATGCTGCTGCTCATTACCTTTGTGACCGTGCACCTGTACATGGTCATACGCGAAGAAATCATGGGCAAGACCACCCTGGTTTCGTCCATGTTCAGCGGTTTCCGCGAACGCCGCAAGCAGTAGCAACCTGATGTAAACTGAGAGTAATGTTTGGCGGCCCATCCGGGCCGCCAAACAGATAACAAACAAGCCAGCGTGGTTTGTTGACGCCAAAAGCGGCAATACAGCCGCAAAGGTGCACGGAAATCTCATGGAACAGATCGTCATTCTTGGTCTTGGCAATATTCTGTACGGCGATGAAGGCTTTGGCGTACTTTTGGCGCAACGGCTTTACGCCCATTGGGATTTTCCTGAAAACGTGGAAGTTGTGGACGGCGGCACCCAGGGGCAAACCCTGCTGACCTATGTGGAACGGGCCGACAAGCTGCTGGTGCTGGATGCGGTAGATTTTGGGCTGGAACCGGGCGAGCTGGTGCTGCGCGACAACGTGCCAGCATACCTGACAGCGCAAAAGATTGGCCCACACCAGAACAGCTTTTCGGAAGTGATGGGCCTTGCCGCCCTGCGCGGCACTGCCCCGGAGCACTGCGCCCTCATTGGCGTGCAACCGGCGGCCATGACCCTGGCAGCACCCCTGTCCACTCCGGTCAGTGAAAGTTTTGAGGCAGCGCAAAGCATGGCGCTGGATGTGCTGCGGCAATGGGGCATTGACCCTCAGTTGCGGGCGCAGCCGCGCCACCTTTCCGCTGCCGTGCTCGACAGCCTTGTTCAGGGCTGCGTGTAGGGCGCACAAAGCAGCAAGGCTGGTGGCAGCATGTACTAACAAACGGCTTGCCTGATTGCTCGACAAGCGCAGTGGTCTGACAAATTTGAAACAACCTGTACTTATCAAGCAAAAGACACGCGGGCAAAATTAACGCAAGCCCGCGTGTCTTTTATTTTTTAGCTGCAAGGGGTATTGTCTGCGCCATCACAAATGCGGAGGACACATGGCTCAGATCAACATATACACGCAGCAGATCACGGTTGGGCCGGATGATATCGACATGCAGCGTCGCGTCAGCAACCTGCGCTATGTGGCCTGGATGCAGGATGTGGCGGTTGCGCATTCCGCCGTTTGCGGCTGGCCCATGGAGCGGTACGAAAGCATCGGCCAGGGCTGGGTGGTGCGCCAGCACACCATCACTTACAAGCGCCCGGCTTTTCTGGGTGATGTGATAACCGCCGCCACATGGATTGCCTCCTACGCTTCGCGCCGTAGCCTGCGCCGCTATGTCTTCTGGAATGCAAAGGAAAAAGCCCTGCTTGCCGAGGCGGAAACCCAGTGGGTCTTTATTGATATGACCAGCGGCAAACCTGTCAGTGTGCCGGGCGAGCTACAGGAGTCTTTTCCCATAGTGGACGAAGACGCGCCGGGCGTATTCCGGCGCTTGTGCGTGTAGCCTTTCATAAGGACAGCAAAAGGCCGTGGAGTTTGCAACCCCACGGCCTTTTGTTGTGTCGTAATGAGCTTATTTAAAGAGTTCTTTTTCCTGCACCTTGCGATCAATGCGGTCTTCAACCTCCACGCCCTTGGGCGCGGTAAAGGTGAAGTCTGATTCTTTCAGCGAGGCGTCGGGCTTGAACTGCGTAAAACGCACGTCGTTGGAATTGCCGTAAAAGTCAATAATGCTGGCCCTGCGGATATAGCCGGTGGAAGGCTCAACCCACAAAAGCGCCTCAACCATCTGCGGGGCGGGTTCCTTGGGGTAGAGGTGCAGTTTGGCGAGGCCATTTTCCTGTCCGGCTTCCTTGACGTCAAAATCCTTGGTCAGCGCGGCCTGCCCGGTGATGACCTGAATAATGGTGCGTGAATCACGCACAAGCTCCAGGGGGTAGCGGTAGGCAATTTCTTCATCCGCAAGATAATCCCAAATTTCCTTATGCGTTACCACAAGGGTTTCTTCATGGGGTTTATCTGTCTGCCAGCGGATGAGCAGGGGCTTCTGGAACAGCAGGTTGCCCTGCCGTTTCTCCACCGAGCCGCTTTCCTTGTGGGTCAGCGTTTGCTCAAACGTGGCGGAAAACGTGCGCAGCTTTTCATACCGCGCCTGGATTGTCGACGCTATATCCGCAGCCTGCGCGGCTGAAGCCACAAGAAGAACAAGCCCGGCCGCCAGGGCCAGCATGCCATTTATGCGCATAACACCTCCACGGCATAAGCCGCCAGTTGTGCTGTTTGATTTATTTGACCACAGCGCGCGGCTTGCTGCCGTCTGCCGGGCCGATGATGCCGTCGTGCTCAAGCTGTTCAACCAGACGCGCAGCGCGGTTGAAACCGATCTTGAAGCGGCGCTGCACCAGAGATATGGATGCACGCCCCTGCTCGCTCACAAAAGCCTGCACTTCGCCGTACAGGGGATCCTGCGCGGCATCGCCGCCACCACCGCTACCGCCGCCGCTCACAGAGTCCAGCCCCCACTGGGCAAAGTCCACCTTGTAGGAGGGGCTGAGCTGCCGCTTCCAGTAGGCCACCACAGCCTGCACTTCTTCATCGCTGAGGAAGGGGCCGTGCAGACGCTGCAAGCGCCCGCCGCTGGGCTTGAAGAGCATGTCGCCACGGCCAAGCAGATGTTCTGCGCCTACCTGATCTAGGATGGTGCGCGAATCGTGCTTGGACGTAACCTGAAAGGATATACGGCACGGAAAGTTCGCCTTGATGAGCCCTGTCACCACATCCACGCTGGGGCGCTGCGTGGCAAGGATCATATGAATACCGGCTGCGCGGGCCAACTGCGCAAGGCGCACGATGCTGGTTTCCACCTCGCGGGCGGCGGTCATCATGAGGTCTGCCAGTTCGTCAATAACGACAACAAGATATGGCAGAGGCTCAAGATCGGCAAAATCCGGCGGCAGATCATTTTTGCAAGCGGCCAGCTTCTGGTTGAACCCGGCCACGTTGCGCACACCAAGGCGCGCCATGGCTTCGTATCGGCGGTCCATTTCGTGCACGGCCCAATCAAGGGCGTTCTTGGCCTCGTTCATTTCCGTGACCACAGGATGCACCAGATGCGGTTCATCCGCATACACGGCCATTTCAATGCGCTTGGGGTCAACCAGCAACAGCTGCATGTCTTTGGGCTGGGTGCGGTACAGCAGGCTGATAAGAATGCCGTTAAGGCAGACGCTCTTGCCCGCGCCCGTAGCGCCAGCCACAAGCAGGTGGGGCATGCGCGTGAGGTCGGCCATGATGGGCTTGCCCGCGATATCCTTGCCCAGAATCATGGTCAGGGGGCCACAACCCTTGCGGAAAGGCTCAGAAGCGGCAAGCTCCCTGAAATTGACGGTTTCACGGTTGTCGTTGGGTATTTCAATACCCACCGTGTCCGTACCGGGAATGGGTGCCTGAATGCGCACGGCAACGGCCTTGAGGGCCAGCGCCAGGTCATCACTGAGGTTGGCGATGCGGCTCACGCGGATGCCGGGAGCCGGACGCACCTCATACATGGTGACCACAGGCCCAGGCGTGACATGCACAAGCTCGCTCTGGATGTCAAAATCCTTGAGGCAGGCAATAAGGGCCTTGCCACGTGCCTCGCGGTCTTCCTTATTGTTGTTGCCCGGCACTTTGACAGGCGGGGCCAACAGTTCAAGACCCGGCAGCGGAATGGCGGCCTTGCGGCCTGTCATGCCAGAAAGCAGCCCGGTCAGGCCACCCTGCTTTTTGGGAGCTTCGGCAGCGGGTGCAGCAGCACTGGCAGCCTTGCCGCCAGTGTTCGGGGCAGAAGCGGCAGGCGGGGCAGCATGTGCCGCGTCATCCTGAGCCAAATCATGGGCCGCGTCATGTACGGGATCATGGGCCGGGGCATTGCCCCCCTGCTCGTCAGCATAGGCCGCACCTGCAGAAACAGCAGGCGAAATGGGCATGCCGTTAATGTCTACCGCCACGGCAAAGGGATCGTCAGCATCCACTTGTGCTGCCGGGCGTGGTGCCGCTGGTTCATTTGCCTGCGGACGGGCCGCTTTGTTTTTTTGTTCTTCAAAAACATCTGGCAGCGAGTCAGCCGTGGGCTGAATATTGCCAAGGCGGTCGCGCCAGCGCTTCCAGAACTCCATGGACGGCAGGCGCAGATCAAGAAGCGACCAACGCCGCTTGCCCTCTTCGCCTTCTGCGGGGCTTGCTGCAACGACAGGCCCGGTTGCGTTGCCCGCACGGGCGGCAAGCCGAGCCTGCGCCCAGTGCAGCACACGCGCCGCCACATTGAACCATGAGATGTTGCCCGCAAGCTGCATGCCCACAAGCGCCACAAATATCCACACCAGGGCTGAACCGCCAGGGCTCAGATATCGGCTGGCATTGAGGTGCAGGGCATTGCCCACCATACCGCCGCCCCACATGTCGCCAAGGGTGATATCCGAAGCGGAACCTATGACAAGCAGGCAGACGGTAAGCAAAAAGAAGCCAAGCCAGCGCGACCAGTGCAGGCTATACGAAGGAGAAACGTAGGCCGCACCCAGCGCACCGAAAACCAGTGGGCAGAGATAGGCGGCCACGCCAAACACGTCGTTAAGAAAACCTGCAGTGTACGCGCCGAAAAGGCCAGCCTTGTTCTTTACCTTGACAACACCGCTGACCACATGGTTAAGGCTGGGGTCGTTGGCGTCAAAACTGAGCAGGCTGAGCAAAAGCAACAGCGCCCAGAAGATAAGAAAAAGGCCAAGAAGCTCGCGGCTGAATTTATGGGCGTCCGTAGGGCTACCCTCCCGAACCGGTCATCATTCCCGGCCCAGGTATTCCTTGGTGCGCGTGTCAACCTTGATGCGATCGCCTTCGTTGACAAAAATGGGCACCTGAACCGAAATACCGGTTTCAAGCTTGGCAGCCTTGGTGACGTTGCTGACAGTGTCGCCCTTGGCGCCGGGCTCGGTTTCAACAACCGCAAGCACAAGGCTCAGCGGGATGTCGATATCAAGGGGGCTGCCCTTGTACAGCAGCACGCGGCATTCCTGACCGTCCTTAAGAAAGCCTTCCTTGCCATCAGTGGTGGTGATGTGCATCTGGAGCTGTTCGTAGGTGGTCATGTCCATGAAGATAAGGTCATCGTCCTGACGATACAGAAACTGCATGTCGCGGGTTTCCAGATCGGGCTTGTTGACTTTTTCACCGGAACGGAAGGTTATATCCTGCATGCGGCCAGTAAGGATGTTGCGCAGCTTGGTACGAACCATAGCGCCACCCTTGCCGGGCTTGAAATGCTGAAAATCAACGATTTCGTAAGGGGTGCCTTCGACTTCGATCTTCAGACCCTTGCGAAAGTCTGTGGTAGAATACATTTGTCCTCCTAA
>NZ_DASQOG010000060.1:0-22361 GCF_035644575.1 Desulfovibrio sp.
GCATTCCCACCCTTTGCAGACAGTGTGAATCCCTGCGATTATATCGCAGGTTGAAAACTATAATTCGAGTATCATTCCAATTTCGTCACAGCAGTAAAACTTGGGACATTTACTGCATTCAACCCACACAATGGCGGGCATGTCATCGCGTTTAAACTCGCTGAAGCCGCACTTGGAAAAAAACGGCGCAGCCAGAGTAAAGGCAAAAACCCTCGGCAAGCCGAGATCGCGACATCGGCCAACCAGCGCGGCCACCAGCCTTTTGCCAAAGCCCTGCGCCTGACACAGGGGGTGAACCGCCACCGACCGGATTTCCGCCAGGTCTTCCCACAGCACATGCACAGCGCCGCAGGCTACCACAACCTCCTGCCCATCGTCAGCCGAGGGAGCCGTGGCGACCATGTAGTCCTGAATATGCTGGTAGAGATACTGCGGCCCGCGCGCCAGCATGACGTTGGACGACGCGTAGTGGTTGATAAGCGCAGACATGCCGTGCACGTCGCGTACCGTGGCCGAACGGATGACCAGCGCTGAAAGGTCTTCTACGCGAACATCCTGAACAAGAGGTTTGTCTTCTACGCCAACGCGTGGAACGGCAATGGGCATCATACGCCTCGGTATCTGGATTACGCTCCGCCCCCTGACGGGGAAGAAGCCGAAAAAGGTTACGTACAAAGCAGCCAGAGCCAAACTCTGCCGCAAAGAATAACCATAATAACAAGCCCCGCACTGTGCAAGCAATTACGGCCCGCAAGGCGGGCAAAATTTGCACTGGCGCAGGGCCCGCAGCCTTTCCGCATGCAAATCGGCGTTGCCCGCACAGGCCTTTATGGCTATGGTACCACCCATCAAGGAGAACGCATGCGCACTGCACCACGCTTAATCACAGTCTGCCTTGCCTGCGCACTGCTCTGCCATTTGCCCCTATCTGGCATTGCGGCGCAGCAGGGGGACGAACAACCCCGCCTTATGAAAGTTGTAGCGCTTTCCCGCCACGGGGTGCGCTCGCCTACGCAGGCTCCCGATACGCTTTCGCAGTGGAGCACCCGCAACTGGCCCCAGTGGCCTGTGCCGAGGGGGTTCCTCACGCCGCGCGGTGCGCGGCTGGTAACCGCCATGTGGGAAGACATGCGCGGGCAAATGCTCAATCTTGGCCTGCTGCCTGACAGCGCCTGTCCGCCGCCCGGCAAGGTCTTTGTGCGCGCCGATGTGGACCAGCGCACCAGAGCAACGGCCAAAGCCCTGCTTGATGGCCTCTGCCGGGGGGGCGGGCAGACCTATGCCGTTTCAAGCCAGACGCCCGATCCACTTTTTCATCCCGTGCAAGCGGGTTTTCAGCGTTTTGATCCAGCCTCGGTAGCCGCGAGCATCATGGCCACGGCCGGGGGCGATCTTGATCGGCTGCATGAGGACAATGCAGGGGCCTTGACCCACATCCAGCACCTGAGCGCTCCCGTGGCCCCCACATTGTGCTCGCGCTACAATCTGCCGCCCACCTGCGGGCTCACAGATCTGCCAAATTCTGTGAGCGTTGATGCTGACGGCAAGGGCGCAGGGCTTTCCGGCGCACTGGCAACCGCATCGAGCATGGCGGAAATTTTTTTGCTGGAATATGCACAGTGGCCTGAATTTTCTGCCGGGTGGGGCCAGGTGGACGCGCACGTTCTGCGTGAAGTGCTGCCCGTACACACAAGCGTGTTCAACACTGTGAACCGCTCTCCGGTTGTGGCCCTTTTCAAGGGGGCATCGCTGCTTTCAGAAATGGCTGCGGCCCTTGACGGCACGCATAGGGATCAACGCTGCAACGCGGCTTCCCTGGTTGTTTTTGTGGGGCACGACACCAACCTTGCCAATGTGGGCGAATTGCTGGGCGTGCACTGGCAGTTGCCCGGCTACCCCGATGACGCCACTCCGCCCGGATCAGCCCTTATGCTTGAGCTGTGGGATATGGGCGGCAAAAAAGAAGTGCGTGTGCGCTTTTTTGCCCAGTCGCTGGAAGCCCTGCATGAACCCTTTGTTGATCAGCCGCAGCCTGTGGGCGGCCTGCCTATCCCCCAATTTACCGACCCGGCCAGAACCCACAAGACAACTGCGGCTCTGGTAACAGCGCCCCCGGTTGTGGGGGAGGCCCGTTTCAGCCTTGAAAGTTTTTCCCAGCGGGTCGACAAAGCACTACGTAATGCACCCCTGGTTCCACAAGAGGTTCCTCCCCTGCGCCTGCGGGTGGACAGCGATGTGGACAGCGGCCCTGTACCAGCCACTTCCGCTGAGGTTTCTTCGCAAGCAAGAAACCGCTGACCCCATAAGCCCCCTACATTCCACACCGCCGCATCAACTGATGCGGCGGTTTTTTATTTTTTCCAGCGCCGCATACTGGCTTATGACGCGACAAAAACAAGCTGGCGGCAAATTTTTCCCACACATAAAACGGAATGTTTTTTGCACAATCAGATTGGGAAAAAATTTCCCCGGCTGATACGCGACACAGGGAGGTGCGCTTACAGTATTCGGTTTCGCCCGCAGTGGATTGCAGGTGTTGCCGACAATGTCCGCAAGGACTGGGAGACAGTATGAGCGTCAGTGCGTTATCATCATCCTCTTCCTCCTATTGGGAGAAGATGCTTGCGCAGATGAAAGGCTCCGGCGAAGCGCAATCGCAGGACAATCTGGCAAGCAAACTTTTCGGGGATCTGGATTCTGACGGGAACGGCGCGCTAAGCCTTGATGAAAGCGGGCTAAGCAGCGATCTCTACAAAAAACTTGATACCGATGGCGATGGGGCCGTTTCGCAGACAGAACTGCAAAAAGCCATCGAAACCCAGCGCAACGCCATGTTCACCAGCATGCAGATGGGGCAGAGCCAGGCCGCGCAAACCGCCACAGCGACTCAGCCCACGGCCAAGGATCTGCTTTCCGCCATCATGAGCGGGCAGGTACCCGGCGGCATGCACGGGGCCGGGCACGGCGGCAAGGGGGGCGACCTTGCGTCCAAGCTCTTTTCTTCGCTGGACAGTGACGGCAGCGGTGGCCTGAGCGCCGAGGAGACAGGCCTCAGCCAATCCGTGTTTGACGCCATGGACACCGATCAGGACGGCTCCGTCTCTTCCGATGAACTGGCGACAGCGCTGAAAAAACAGCGCGAAGCCATGAACAACGGCTCCCAGAATTCGCAAAACCAGTCCAACTCGCAGAATTCTTCAGGCGAAATGGACGCAAAAACCCTGCTGTCTTCCATCATGAACGGCCAGATGCCCCCGTCGCCTCCCTCGCAGGGGCAATCTGCTTCGTCTGGTCAGACAGGATCATCCCACATGGCTTCCAAACTTTTTTCGAGCCTGGACAGCGATGGTAGTGACGGCCTGAGCGTTGACGAAACAGGCCTCAGCCAGTCCGTGTTCGACTCCATGGATGTGAACCAGGACGGTTCCGTTTCTGCTGACGAGCTTGCCACAGCGCTTGAAAAGCAACGAGCAGCAATGGGAACAGACCAGACCAGCACAAGCCGAACCGCCATGGCCCGCAGTTTTCTGTCATCCATTGCCAACAGCGCTTATCAGAGCGTGAGCCAGACCACCGCCGCTGCCCAGAGCGTGGAAGCAGTGGCCTGATCCCCACCAGAAACACTGACTCCTCCACGCAGGAGGCGCTCATACATATGCCCGCAAACACCAGCCCGGCTGCGCAAAACAGCCGGGCTGGTGTTTTATATGACGCGGCGACTGCACGGCAATTCCAGCCCTGCCCATTATGATAAAACCGCTCGCCATTTTTTGCACAGCAAGGCAGATCGGGCCGCCGCCGAGCTTCCGCAAACGAACAGAAAATCCGCGCCAGCCAAGAAAAATCACGAACCTGTAACCATATGAAAATAATAACTTTCACAATCTAATTATGAAAAAAAGTTAGCAGCTCAAAAAAGCACCACACATAACATACTGTTTTATAAACATTAATTTTAAGAACAAAACAAAACAAGGGATATTTATACCACTTGTGAAATTAGTGGGATTATATTGACATAAACGACATAAAGAAATAAAAAATAAGCCGCAACAATTAACTCTTGTATAATAGCATCTAGACCAGAGGATTATATGAACACATTTGAAAAACTTAGTGAAACGTTGATGCGTGAGCTGCGCCTCATTCATGCACCCGTTGCAATCAAATATTTCTACGACCAGAAGGAGCTGGATTCCTTCAAGGAAATTCAGCCCCACTACTCCCCCATGAAGCCGCTGACCTTCTGCCAGAGCGAAGTCGGCGCGCGCATGGAAGGTATTACAGTCATTGTAGAGCGTGACAAGATGGGCTGTACCAATGCTAGTTTTGTATTCGGCTGGAAAGAACTGGACGAACCCGAAATCAAAAGCCACCTCAAGTACTGCGCCGATGCCGACCATGCCCGTAAGGTGCTTGAAGCCAAGCCGCATGTTCCGGCCAATCTGCTGGCCATAGCCGTGAGCCCGCTTGCGGCAGCCACCACCCAGCCCGATGTGGTGCACTTTGTGTGCGATACCATGCAGGCCTACCACATCATTGGCGACTGGATGGCTACCCAACGCATCGACAACTTCCACCCGTCCATGAGCGTCAACTCAGCCGTATGCTCCGGCAACGTCTACACACTGAACACCAAGCAGGCGAACCTGTACCTCGCTTGCAGCGGCAGCTACAATTCCGGCAAGACGGAACGGGGCGAAATCAACGTGTCCATTCCCGGCGAGCACATTGAAGCTCTGGTGCAGCGCCTTGAAGACCGCGTCACCAACAAGGGCGGCGCGTCCATCACCCGCCTTGGCGAACCCTTCCCCGGCGCGGCCGTGTGCAAAAACTGCCCTCTCATTGTTTTCAAGAAAGAACGCGACGCCTAAGAAGGCTCTCGCATACTGGTATACAACAACAGCCGGGCTGCCTTGCGCAGCCCGGCTGTTGTGCTGTGAGCGCTCGGCAAGCTTGCTCGCTGGGCATAAAAATCCTATGCAATCGCAGTAGCATCTCCGCCAAAGGGCAAATACGATGCGGGCATGTCATCCTTGAGGGTCACCCCGGTCAATTGCCGCGCAAAGGCCCCCTGTACCAGTGAACTCAGCTTGCGCACGCCTCCTTCAATGTTCGGGCAGTGGCACCCGCTGGCTGGACAACTGGCTTCAGGGATATGAGCTGGTCAGTCATCTGGATACTCAGGGTGAAGCCATGATCCCGCATATGATCTGCAACGGCGTATCCAGATGACAGCATGGATGGACACACACGCCAATACAGAGACAGCCCGAAACCTCGGCCCCTACTGACTTGAACACACAGTACGCCTTTGCTGGCGCTACCTTGAGGGAGGCATGCCCCTGGGCGCGGTATAAGCTTGCACGGGAACATTGTATTTGGCAGACAACAAAACAAGCCCCTCGGCCTTAAGGCCGAGGGGCTTGTTTTGTACTGATTACAAATTCCGCTTCGCGGGTTTTGCATCGGCTAGATAAAGAACAGCCAGGTCAACAGTGCGAACAGGGGTACCAGAATGCCAACCGACCATGCCATGTAGCCAAAGAAGCTGGGCATACGCACGCCGTCGCTTTCCGCAATGGAGCGCACCATGAAGTTGGGCGCGTTGCCAATGTAGCTGTTGGCGCCCATAAACACGGCACCCGCAGATATGGCGGCCAGGGTGGCGGGCATATCGTGCATAAGGTGCTGCGCATCCCCACCAGCGGTGTTGAAAAACACAAGATAGGTCGGCGCATTATCCAGGAAACTGGAGAGAATGCCCGTGAGCCAGAAATACATGGAATTAACCGGCTGCCCATCGTGCGAAACAAGGTGAATCAGGGGAGCAAGCGCACCATCAGCACCAGCGCGCAAAATGGCAATGGCGGGAACCATGCTGATAAATATGCCAAAGAACAGCTTGGCAACTTCTTCAATGGGGGCCCAGGAAAAGCCATTGAGTTCACGGCAGCGCCTGCTCGTAAACTTGAGCGAAAGCCCGGCCAAACACAGCAGAACAACATCGCGCAGCAGGTTCTGTCCTTCTACCGACACGCCGAAGACCGAAACCAGTTCGCCCAGAGGGTAGAGGCCAGAAAGCAGCACGGCCACTACAACGCCCAGCAGGAAGAGCAGGTTGATCTTGCCGTCAAGGCCGAGCTTCTCTTCTGCCGCGCCAGCTTGCGCTTCAGGCTTGGGGCTGCCTTCTTTCTTGAACAGCACTGTATCAATGACAAAAAATATACCCAGCAAAACTGTGGCAATGAGGCTTGTTTTCATCATCAGATTGGTTGTGGTCCAGAAGAAATCCACACCCTTCAGAAAGCCCAGAAACAGCGGCGGATCGCCCAGAGGCGTGAGCGAGCCGCCAATATTTGCCACAAGAAAAATAAAAAAGACAACAGAATGAACACGGTATTTACGGTGCGCGTTGGCCCGAAGCAAGGGGCGGATAAGCAGCATGGCCGCGCCGGTTGTTCCCATCCAGCTGGCCAGCACAGTGCCGACTGCCAGCAGACCAGTATTGACTGCGGGGGTTCCGACCAGCGAACCGGTAAGCCTCACGCCGCCTGCGATGGTAAAGAGCGTGAACAGCAACACCAGAAAAGGAACGTAGTCCAGCAGGATAATGTGCAAAAATTCGTAGAGGGCCACATTAAACCCATAAACCAGAATGCAGGGCGTCAAAAAGGCCAAGCCCCAGAAGACCGCGATCTTACCAAAGTGTTTTTCCCAAAAATGGGGCAATGCCAAGGGCATTATGGCAATCGAAAGCAGCATGCACACAAAGGGGATTGCCCAAAGGACTGAAAGCTGCGCACCAGGGATATTGGGATGTCCCTCCCCTGCGAAAACGACACCGGGCACAAGAAGCGCGGCGCACAGGGCGCCGAGCGCAGTTAGAAATCTTGCCATATGCACTCCTGAAAAAATAAGCATTACATACCAGAGGATATTGGGAGACTGTATACCAAGCCTCAAAAAAAAATACAATCAATACATATACACCATGCCAATTACAATTATAACTCACAGCAACACAACGACAAATGTCGCATTATTGCATCTTAAAAAGCAATATGTGTTGTAATTATGCACCAGAATTCAAAGCATAAATGCGGCCTGCCGCACAACTGCAACAGACCGCCTTTATGTTTATATTTTTGAATGAAGTAGTAATCTTGCCTATCCCTGCCGCATTTCAGTGATCAGCAGCCCAAGATCCTGCGACTGACGCGCAAGCTCTGCCACCGCGCTTGCGGCCTCGGCCATGGCGGTTGCGGTCTGTTTGGCCATCTCGTTCACGTGCTCGATCGACAGGTTGATTTCGTCACTGGCGGCAGACTGCTCCTCGCTGGCAGTGGCAATGGCATTGACCTGATCGGCCATCCCCAGAACAGTTTCCAGTATTTCATTGAGAGCCTGCCCGGACTGACTGGCGTATCCCGTTGCCTGATTAACCTGCTCAAGCGCATTATCCGTTGAGGCCATGCTCTTTGAAGTGCTTTCCTGTATGGCATTTATGGCATTGCCCACATCATGGGTTGAGGCCATGGTTTTTTCTGCCAGCTTGCGCACCTCGTCGGCGACCACGGCAAATCCACGCCCGGCATCACCAGCACGGGCGGCTTCGATGGCGGCATTGAGCGCCAGAAGATTTGTCTGATCCGCAATATCTGAAATAACGCCCATAATCTGACTGATGGCCTGGGCGTGCGTGTTCAGTTGCAGCATATCCTGCTTGAGTTCCTGCGACACTGTCTGCACCTGACCGATGCTGACAAGCGATTTTTGCACAATGTCGGCCCCGGCTTCAGCTTTGTCCTTGGTGTCGGTGGATGCCACAGAAGCCTGCCCGGCATTTCGGGCCACCTCCTGCACGGTGGCGTTCATCTGGTTCATGGCCGTGGCCGCTTCCGCAAGTCTTTGCGCAGCATGCCCGGCCCCCTTGCCTGCCTGTTCGATCTGGGCAGAAAGCTGAGTGGAGGCAGAGCTGACAATCTGCACGACCTTTTCAAGCTTGCCTGCGGCGTGCACCATTGCTTCAGTTTTCTGCTGCGCCTCATCCTTGGCCGCAGTGGCGCTTTCCATGGCTTCGTGCGCCTGACGCGATTGCTCCCTGGCGTTTTCTGATTCACGCCGGGCTTTTTCGATATGGCCTTTCAAGGCCTCCACCATGGCAATAATTGATCCATACACGCCAATTCGGGCATGACCATCGTCAACATTAAAATCTCCATCCACCACGCGCTGCGCGACCACCAGCAGTTCCCCAGGGTCTCTGCCAAGCTGCCGGCTTGTCTCGCGCACAATCAGAATGGCCGAGACAGCCGCAAGCACAATGGCAAAAAGGGTCAAGCCAATGCCCATGGCATTGCTGGTGGCATACAGGCTATCTCCCTTCAGACCACGGTCGTGAGCATTGTCGTGCGAAACCTTCACCAGATTTTCAATGGAGTCGGTCATGGCCTCGTAATCGGCATGCGATTTACCCGTGAGCAAGGCCAGAGCTTCATCTACCTTGCCGTTTTGACGCAGGAGCAGCACTTCTTTGGAAGTATCCAGATATTTTTTTAGGCCGCGCTCTATATCCAGCACACACTGCTTGGCATTGCCCGAGATGCAGAGATCACCAATTTCTTTAATTTCCCGGTCAAACGTTTTTCGCACTTCATCAAGTTTTGCCTTGATGGCAGAAGCCTTTTGCGCGTCATTTTCAATGATGTAACGAAATTCCATTATTCTGTATTCTGCAGTGTCAGTATTGATTTCGCCCGCAAGCTCCGACACAGGCACATTGCGATGCGCCAATACAGAGGTGATGTTGTTGAGTTCTGACATTTGCCAAAGCATATATCCGGCTAGTAAGGCCATCAAGATACCCAGCATCCCCATCCCGCAAGAAATTTTTGTTACAAGCTTCATTGCATTCTACTCGGCGCTAAAGTTTAAATCCACACGATGGAGATCAAGAGCGTCACACCACCATCAATATAGCCTATCGGCTATATTGCAGCTCGTATTATGCCCCCTTGTGATTTTTTTCAACACTTCTCTAAAAATAAAAATAAGAAAATTCAGTCAGATATATTAGTATAAAAAAGTTTCACATTGGTAACCACTGATTTACCAGTCACAAACCAGCAAAATCGATTACCAATTTTAACAGCAACAGACTCAACAAACACACAAATAAAAATAAATTTATCTGTTGCTAATCCTGATTAACATGGCAACATGCGATATACACTTTTATAACACCCTGTTTGCAAATAACATACTTATACTGCGGACTCACACCCTATTTAAAAATTCCCCCAAACATTGAGTAAACACTCACTGTTCTATTTTTGTTACTCACTAATTATTAGCAAACTATCAATTTGTAACCCACGCACATCCCTCGGGTGCTAAAGGCAACACCATAAGGGGCGTTCTCGCACCCACCGCCTGAGCATTGCATGCAAAGGGCACAAAAAAAGCCGGAGCGTTTCCACCCCGGCCCGTTCTTAAAAGTGAATGCGTCTACGATTTTTTCAGTTTATCCACTATACTGCTGAGGTCGCCAGCCATTTCAGCAAGCTGCTGAATAGCTGTTGCTGATTCAGCCTGCCCACGTGTGGTGTCTGTGGTCAGACGGGAAACTTCATCAAGGCTGCGGCTGATTTCTTCCGAAGCAGAAGACTGTTCTTCTGCCGCAGTTGCTATGGATTGCGCCTGATCGGCATTTTCCTTGGCAAGCACCAAAATGGCATCCAGGACTTCGCCGGATTTGTGCGACAGGGAGGTTGTTTCCTCCACCACAAGGCTGGCCTTGTCCATGGAAGAAATGCTCTGCCTGGCGGCGATTTGCATACCGGAGATATTCTCGCCCACTTGCTTGGTGGCGCCTATGGTCTTTTCGGCCAGTTTGCGCACTTCATCCGCCACCACGGCAAAACCACGGCCAGCCTCGCCAGCCCGCGCCGCCTCAATGGCGGCATTGAGCGCCAACAGGTTGGTCTGGTCAGCGATATCGTTGATGACGTCCATGATCGCGCCGATGCTGTCGGCCTGTTTGCCAAGGGCCGTCAAATCAACCTTCATGGTCTGCGTCTGCTCATGCACATGGTTAACCGAATCAATGACCTGCCGGACAAGAGCAGCGCCCTGCCCTGCCTCCTGCTGCGTTTTGACAGCATTGGAGGCAGCCTGCCCCGAATTGCGCGCCACCTCAACAATGGAGGCAGACATCTGCTCCATGCCGGCAGAGGTGTCTGTCATGCGTTGCCGCTGGATTTCCGCAGCATTGGATATCTGCTCGGACTGGGCCGCCAGCTCTTCCGTGCTGGAGGCAATGCGCGCAACAACGCCTTCAATCTGGCCGGCAGCCTGCAAGATACCGCGCTGGGTGGCCAGTTCCGCTTCTTTGCGGGCTTCCTCCGCCTCGGCAACCGCCTTTTGCGCGCGCTCGGCTTCGGAAAGGGCGTGCCGCTCCTTTTCTTCTGTCGTGCGAATCATATCTTTCAGCCGCGCAACCATGTTGCGCAGGGCATCGGCAAGCGTCCCTACTTCGTCCTTGCTCCTGATATCAAGTGTTTCATCAAGATTACCTTCGGCAACCGCTGCGGCAAAAACAACGCCCTTGCCTAGCGGTTTGAAGATCAGCATGGACACCAGCAAATGCACCATCAGGGCAGACAGCACCAGGGCAACAACGGCGGTTATGGCACTGGAGTGCAGATTGTCGGTGGAGTCACGCTGAATTTCCTCCAGCGGTTTGTACGTCCACACCTTCCAGCCAAGCCCCGGAATAATATACAGACTCCCCTCAAACACTCTGCCTTTGCTGGTGAACTGGATACGGCTGTTCTGCTGCAAGCCGCTGTATTTTTTCATATCGGGGATAACTTCCCACAGGCTTTTGCCAATGCGCTTGTCATCCCGGTTGGCCATGATGTAGCCATCGGGCCGCGTCAGAAAAATATTGTCGAACTCAAGAACATGATTGGTAAAATTGGTTATGTCCGTGAGGCCGAGGTTGATGCAGAGCGTGCCCGCCATCTTGCCGTTATCTATCAAAGGCACGCCCACAGCCATGACAGTTGCGCCGATAGACGAGGTATAAGGGGTTGTTACAACCCTCTTCTCCCCATTAAACATGCGCACAAACCACTCGCGGCCAAGGCTCTTGGCGTTGAAATTATTGATCGCGCCCTTATCATTATGCGTTTCGCCGCTGTCAAAAGCATAATAGGCTTCAACAAGGTTTACCTGCTTGAGCAGTTGTTTCAAAACGTTACGTTTATATTCATAAAGTTCATCCGGGGAAGCGCCCACAGGATTCGTCAGCATGCGCGAGCTCAGCTCAAGCACATTGAAATACACGTCCATCTTTTCCGAAACAGCCTTGCCCACGGCCTGGGACATGGTGTCAAGCTGCTCCATTTCAGAGTCGTATGACGAGGCACAAAAACTCCGATACGAGCTGTAGGCCATCGCGATGATGACCAGCGAAAAGAATGCGACTACGCTTAAGAGGATTTTATTTTTTGCACTCATTGCCACGTCACGTTCTCCTTATTGAGCATCAACTTATTTTTAACAAATCACTGCAATAGTATCGAATGCTCGCTAAAATTCTTTAGAGTCAACCCATAAACACTATATAATTTTTTTGTTCAGTCAATCCTGTTGCAGAAACACAGCAAAAATATCTCCAAATGTTGTAATTTTGCAACATTGTGTTGCAAAAATGCAACACAAAACAACGGCAGATCATTACATCAGGACCTCATAAAATAGTCATTTTCCACATGGCAATTAAAATATTTAATACAATCCCCTCAACATTCTCGTATAAAAAAGAGGCATGAAATCAGAATCACTATCAGCGGCAGAAGGAATAATGAGGAACGAGAAAAGACATCAGCTATTCGTGGCAAGGAGCCATGCAGCTTGTGCGCTGAGCGGCACTTTTATATGGTGCGGTGCTGACATGCCGCAGCGCAATCAATACAGCCTTGCAGACAGGATGCGGAAATGAGCGTGAGCGTACTTTGGGGATTATTTATTTCTGCATTTGTGGCAGCTTCGATCTTTCCTGCGCAGTCAGAACTTTTTCTGGCAGGGGCGCTGGCAAAAGACTACGCGCCGCTGTGGGCAATGATCGCCGCCGCCAGCCTTGGCAACACCCTGGGGTCTGCCACCAACTGGCTGCTCGGGCGGTTCTTCATCCACTACCAGGATCGCTCGTGGTTTCCCATAAGGCGCAACAGCCTTGCCAGGGCCGAAGCGTGGTATGGCAAATACGGGCGCTGGTCGCTGCTTCTGAGCTGGATGCCCATTGTGGGCGACCCCATCACGCTTGTGGCGGGAATCCTGCGCGAGCCCTTCCCCTCGTTCATCGTCATTGTCGCTGTGGCAAAAACTGTCCGCTACATCGTGGTTGCCCTGATTACCTTGCAGTTCACCTAAGGATGACGGGCTGTGTGTTGAGGCAGGCCGAGCTAAACAGAATTGCTGTGCCAACGCGTGCGCCAATCAGTGCCAACCGCACCGCGATCATGTAAAACACGTAAGACGGGTGACAGGCAGGTGGATGGCGAACAACAAAAAGATACTTTGCCCAGAAAACAAAAAAGGATGTCACATGAAAATCCATGTAACATCCTGATTTATTTATGGCGCGCCCGAGAGGAATCGAACCCCTGACCAAGAACTTAGAAGGTTCCTGCTCTATCCAACTGAGCTACGGGCGCACATGGCAAGGGCGCAGTGCCCTGCCGTGTGGCGGCCAATATAGTGATAGCGCCCCACTGCGTCAAGCGTTCCCGCGCATTCAGGCATACACGCCTCTGCAGCGGGGTTTGCTTGATGGCGCAATTTTTTACGCAAACAGCGGGCAGAACTTGCGCGTATTTTGCCTGTGCGCGCCCGCTGACAGACAGCGCGCTTTGCGCTACCATATCTAAATGAGCAACACGTTCAGCACTCCCGTAGATATCCAGCGCCATCTGGACAGCCTGGGGCTTTTTCATATGGATATGGGCCTGGGCCGCATGCGCCGGGCTCTGGCCGCCCTTGACCTGACCCGCCCGCCCTTTGTGGTGGCTCAGGTGCTCGGCACCAACGGCAAGGGATCAACATCGTCCTTTCTGGCTTCCCTTGCTCTTGCTCACGGCTGCCGGGTGGGCCTCTACACCTCGCCGCACTTTGTCAGCCCCACAGAGCGCATCCGCATTGGCGGGCCAAATGATGCCGCCTGCGTCCCCTGGCCTGCGGACGACTGGGTTGAGCCTGCCAACCAGGTCATGACCGCCGCGCCCGATCTGACCTACTTTGAATTTCTTACCGTACTGGCCCTGCTGGGTTTTGCCCGCAAAGGCGTGGAGCTGGCCGTGCTTGAGGCTGGCCTTGGAGGCAAACACGACGCCACAACCGCCGTTGCCGCCGACCTCATGTGCTATGCGCCCATCGCCCTTGACCACAAGGACATCCTTGGCCCCACCCTTGCCGACATTGCGGCAGACAAGGCCGCAGCCATACGCAGCGCCGCGCCCGTGTGCAGTGTTGCGCAGTTTCCCGAAGCCGCAAAAATCCTTGAGCGCGAGGCCCGCAGCCATAACGCGCCCTTCATCAGGGCTTGTCCCGTTGCCGCTGATGCCCGCCTTGGCCTCAGCGGCCCTCACCAGCGCGCCAACGCAGGCCTGGCCCTCACGGCATGGCGCGAGCTTGCCCCCATGCTGGGCAAAAATGCGGACGACATCCCGGCGCAGGCTCAAGGGCTGGCGCAAGCATTTATGCCGGGTCGCTTGCAGCGGGTGCCGGGTACAGATCAGTATCCACCGCTGCTGCTTGACGGAGCCCACAATCCGCACGGCATGGCCGCGCTTATCAAGGCCCTGCGCGCCGAAGGCCTGCAACCCGCAGGAGCGGTATTTTCCTGCCTTGCAGACAAAGACTGGCTGCCTGCCGCCCAGATGCTCAAGCACTATCTGGGCGAAGCCCCCATGTTTGTGGTTACGCTGGGCAACCACCGGGCCGCAGCAGCGCAGGACATAGCCGCCGCCTGCAATGCCCTGCCGCCGACCACGGCGCAAGCCTTGCCAGATGGCCCACAGGGCTTGGCAAAGGCGCTTGAACTGGCGCGCGCCCTGCCCGCCGCCACCGAAGCTCGCCCGGTGCTCATGACGGGTTCGCTGTACCTGCTTTCGGAATTTTTTACGCAGCACCCCCAATGGTTGCTGCAACAGCAGCTTCAGTAGGCGCAGGCCAACTCTCCGCAGGCCCGGCTGACGGCGCAGCATGGCAGACAAAGCCCAAGCCGCCGCGCTCGCGTATTTTTCATTTTTTGCGGTAAACGCAGTATAAAGGACGCCCATGCAAAATCTTTTTCGCGCCATTCCCGCCGTAGACGCCAGCATTGCCGCGCTGCACCGCGCGGATGCCGCACTGGGCGACAGCCAGCAAACACCGCACGCGCTGCTGCGAGATCTTGTGGCCGCATATTGGGACATTCGGCGGGACGACATCCGCGCCGGACGCTGCACCACCCCCGAAGACCTGCACCTTGAACGCCAGTTGCCAGACCTGCTGGCCTTTGTGCAGCGCGGGCTGCGCCCCCGGTTCCGGTCAGCGCTCAACGCCACGGGCGTTGTGGTGCATACCAACATGGGGCGCTCCGTGCTGGCCGAAGAAGCCCGAGAGGCTGTGCTGCGGGCAGCTACCGGCTACTGCAATCTGGAACTGAATCTCGCCACAGGCGGCCGGGGCAGCCGCCACGCTCTGGTGGAAGAACTCATCTGCCGCGTCACCGGGGCCGAAGCGGCCCTTGTGGTCAACAACAACGCCGCCGCCGTGCTGCTGGTGCTCGACACCTTCTGCAAGGGCGGCGAGGTTATTGTTTCACGCGGCGAGCTGGTGGAGATAGGCGGCAGCTTCCGCATTCCTGAAGTAATGGAAAAAAGCGGGGCTACCCTGCGCGAGGTGGGGGCCACCAACCGCACGCACCTGCGCGATTACCGAGCCGCCATCAACGAAAACACCCGCGCGCTCATGCGCGTGCACACGTCCAACTACCGGATTGTGGGCTTTCATGCCGCCGTGGCTCTGCCCGAGCTGACGGAGCTGGCGCGCGAGCACAACCTGCCGCTCATTGAAGACCTCGGCAGCGGCAGCCTTATGGATTTTTCTGCCTGCGGCCTGCCCAACGAACCCACCGTGCCGGAAGTGCTCTCGCAGGGCGCGGATATCGCAACGTTTTCGGGCGACAAGGTACTTGGCGGCCCTCAGGCTGGCATCATCACCGGGCGCAAGAGTATGGTGGAACAGCTCAAGAGCAATCCGCTCACGCGGGCGCTGCGCTGCGACAAGCTCTGCCTCTCCGCTCTTGAGGCCACCCTGCGCCTGTACCTTGACCCGGAAAAAGCCCGCAAGAGCGTACCCACCTTGCGCATGATAACCTGCCCGCCCGATGAACTGGCCAAGGCCGCCCGCAATCTGGCAAACCGCCTGCGCAAGGGGCTTAATGCAGGCAGCACCCAGTGCGAGATCGGCTTGCGCGAAGATGTTTCCCGCGTGGGCGGCGGCGCGTTTCCGCAGTACGACCTACCCACGACCCTAGTGCGGATCAGGCCCACGGCATGCAGCCCCACGGCCCTCAAGGCTGCCCTGCTTGAGACGGTTCCCCCGCTCATTGGGCGGCTGGAGGACGACGCCTTCTGCCTTGACCCGCGCACACTTGATGTCAAAGAATACCCCGAGGTACTGCGCGTTCTGCGCCAGGCGCTGAACGCTGCAAACCCTCAACAGGCATAATACGCGCAACCCATTGCGTGAGATAAAAGGAACAGCATCATGGAAAAGAATCTTGCCTACAAGCCCAAAAGCATCTGGGACAACGCCGACGCCAAAACCCGCAAGGACATGGAAGCCCTGGCCCAGCGCTATATCGACTTTATCACCCACTGCAAGACCGAGCGCGAAACAGTGGAATACGTGCGCCAGCGCCTTGCCGAACATGGATATGCGGAAAATTCCAGCGGCGACCGCGTTATGCGGTCCCTGCGCGGCAAGGCCATCTTTGCGGCCCGCAAGGGTACGCTGCCTCTGAGTCAGGGGCTTTCGCTGCTGGCGGCCCACGCCGATACCCCGCGCCTTGATTTCAAGCAGCGCCCGCTCATCGAACAGCCCGGCGTTGCTCAGGCAAAAACCCACTACTACGGCGGTATCCGCAAATATCAATGGCTGGCGCGGCCCCTGGCCCTGCACGGCGTTATCGTGCGTGAAAACGGCGAAACCCTCACGGTGACCATCGGTGAAAAGCCCGGCGAGCCAGTGTTCTGCATTGCCGATCTTCTGCCCCATCTGGCCCAGAAGCAGGTTACGCAGCCGGTCAGCGAAGCTTTTGAGGCCGAAAAACTCAACATCATTCTGGCCCACAGCACGCCCAAGGCTGGCAAATCCGGCAAGGACGATGCGCCCAAAGACCCCATCAAAACCCAGCTGCTCGAACTGCTGCACAAAAAATACGGCATTTGCGAAGAAGACCTCATCACTGCCGAACTTCAGGCTGTGCCCGCTGGCCCGGCCCGCTTTGTGGGCTTTGACAAGGCCATGATCGGCGGCTACGGGCAGGACGACCGCATCTGCGTGTTTACCGCGCTGGAGGCCCTGCTTGAGGCCGAAGCCACAGGCCGCAGTATGGCTGTTATTTTCTGGGACAAAGAGGAAATCGGCTCGGACGGCGCATCTGGCGCTGCCTCGCGCTTTATGCAGTATTGCGTGGAAGACCTCACCCGCGCGTGGGAAAAGGACGTTCCGCCCTCGCATGTGCTGCTTGAAACCCGTGCCCTTTCTGCCGACGTTTCCGCAGCGCTGGATCCCGATTATCAGGATGTGCACGAGAAACAGAACGCCGCCCTGCTGGGCTACGGCCCGGTATTTTCCAAGTTCACCGGTTCACGCGGCAAGTACGGAGCCAGCGAGGCCGACGCCGAATTTTTCGGCGCGTTGCGCGGGCTTTTCAACGGCAAGGGCATCGCATGGCAGAGTGCGGAGCTTGGCAAGGTCGACCTTGGCGGCGGCGGCACCGTGGCCCTGTTCCTTGCGGCCTACGGCATGCAGGTCATTGACCTTGGCCCTGCCATCCTGTCCATGCACAGCCCCTTTGAACTGGCAAGCAGCGCAGACCTCTTCGCCACCAAGCAGGCCTTCCGCGCATTTCTGGAAGCCCAGCTGTAGCCAGCAGGCCGGGACAGCGAACATCTGGGCAACAGGCGCTTCCCGCCCCGGCTGCATAAAGCTGTAGAGATAACAGACTGCCCTTGCGGGCTGGCGAAAAAATCAGCCAGCCCGCAAGGGCAGTTTCTGTATGGCGTTTACGGATACGCTCTATTTTTTATGCAGGCTGCGCAGCGCTCTTTTGCAGATGCGCGCGGTCGCCTTACCCGGATTTTGCGCGAGCCACGCATCGCAGAGATCGCTCACCCACTGCGGTTGAGATTTGGCGGCATCATTAAGCCAGTTGCCCACGCTGTCCTGCACATAGGTGGAGGGGTCAGCCCGCAAGGGTTCAAGAACAGGCAAGCCCAGCGCCGGATTCTCCTTGAGGATAGTCAGATGGGCGCACCACACGCCGCGCGGGCGGGTGCTTTCGCTGGCAAAACGGCGCACCCTTTCCGAGAGGTCGGTGGTCCAGCCTGCGAGGTGGCGCAGGGCGTGTTCCGGCTGCTTTGCCAGATGAGGCCGCACCGCCATCCATACCCATTCGCGCACACCAAAATGCGCATCATCCGCGAAGGGACGCACGGCTTCCAGGAGATTCTCCAGCGACTCCGCTGGAGAATGCAGGGCATGCTCATGCGCCAGAGCATAACATATCCAGCCCCGAACAGTGTCCGATCGGTGCGCGGCAAGCCCTGCCAATCCCTCTGCGCCTACGGCCCGGTGCACCAGCTCGCCAGCCAGCAGCATGCGCTTTGAAATCCCAAGGGATGCGCCAGCGCGCATTTCGCCCAGCAAGGCGGCATCAGCCTGCGGCAAGGCTGCAGCCATCAGGGCGGCAAAATCCACCGCCAGCCCCTCTGCCAGATTTTTTGAAGCGTCCTGCCCACTGTTGAGCTGGGCCAGACGCGTGGAAGAAATGGTCATGGCACTCCCGGCGACACCATTGCTCACGGTATGCAAAGACCTGCGCCAGGCTGGCGCAGGTCTTTGCAAATTAAAATTATTGCCACAAAAACCAAATACACGATGCAGCACTGTTGCCCCAAGCACATGCGGGCAAGAAACAACTGGCCTTAACCCGACATGCGCAGGCTGCTTCAATCTGGGGCGAGCCTGCCCCGATCAGCTAAACCATCCCCCCAGCGGGCGCGGCAGCCTCACCAGCCTACGCGCTGCGCCCCATACCCTCAGCCCGTGTAACCAGCTTGCCGATGTCCGAAACAATATGTTGCAGCGGACATTTATCTGGCGTTCTTGCATAAATGCTGCACACGGCTCCCCTGTCTTCATCGTAGGGAAGCAAAAACTTGGGGCCAACGCCTTTCTGAACCCATTCTGGGTTGATGCCCTTTTTCTTCAGCAGGCTGAGCAGCCACTTGGAAGGGATAGCCAGCCGCTTTTTGGAATCAGAAATGCAAGATTGGGAAACATCAAAAAACTGCGCGAGTTCCTGTTGGGTTCTGCATTGGGTGACATTCTTGATACGATCCATAATGGCCATATACTCAAACACTTTTCCACTCATTGAAAGAGCCTCCTCTGTACGCTATAAGCGTGCAAAATGCCCGGGATTATCAACGTCTTGAAACGAAGGAACCGGGTGCGGCGAGCGGATGCTCTGATGCGCGTTTATTGTGCTGGCCTTGTATGGCAAACCCATAAAACGGACGCGAGGATGCTTTTCTGAAAGGGGAGCGGTCTGGACAGTGGAACAGGCTAACTGATTGCTGCACAAAGAATAGTGCAACAGCCGGGAAAACTGACATAGACTCCGTGCAGCCATCACAGTTGCCTAAAAAGCCGAGACAATATGCCAACGCTTCGTAGCCCTGCAGGTCGCAACCGGGTATTTGTGAGACAGAAATAAAATTTCAGCCCCAAGGGGAGAGTAGGGGGAACCCACAAGCGGTTCCCGTACACATTGGGCCAAACCAGCGGAACAAATTATCGCAACTCTGGAGAGACTGCCTGTGTACGCTTCAACAAATACTCACAACATGAGATAAGTCAAGGAGTTTAATTATCAGGTATACGTGTTTTTGACCGCGCATGGGGCTGAGATGTCCGCCAATCAGGCAAGGCTGCGTGTAAAATTAATAAGATATGAAAGAAAAATATCTGACAATAGAATAATAAAAATAATGCACGGTTTGAAAAAAAACCGTGCAGACCAGAAAGGCCGAAGCGGCTTTTAACCGCTTCGGCCCCATGTGCTTCTGAAATTTTCAACCAAGTCCGTCAGCATTGCTGCTGGCGGCAAAAGGCCTGTTAGCCAGCCCTAGCGCGCCAGCAACACCCAGGCAGGCCCTTTGGCGTCCAGATGACTTGCCACGTAGTTGGCGCGCTGGTCGCCGCCGCAAAAAATATCTATCCGGTTACGCTTGATGGCCCCGCCCACGTCCTGTGCAAGACCGATGCCGCGCAGGGGCATCTTGCCCTTGGTTTCGTCCGGAATATTGACGCCGTAGGCCACTATGGAGCCGAGCGGGATAAAGCCGCGATCCGTTGCGAGCGTCAGCCAGTCGTCAACCTGGTAGCCCATGGCCCCTGTGGGGCCACGCATGCCGTATTTAAAGAAGACATAGCTCGGGTTATCATTGAGAATTTCGCGCACCCGGCCGGGATTGTTTTTGAACCACTCGCGCTGTTCAAAAATATCACCGCGCCTGAGCAGGCCTTTTTCGCGCATGATGCGGCCAGAGCTCTTATATTTATGCCCGTTCTGCCCCGCGTAGTTAACATAGGCCTGAGTGCCGTCGTCAAAGATCAAGCGGCCAGACCCCTGAATTTCAAGAAAAAACACGTCAACAGGGTCTGCGGCCCAGGCCAGTTCCAGCCCCTTGCCCGCCAGCACCTGCTTTTCTTCGATGGTGCGGCGGTCATAGTATTGCCCACGCTTGGCAATGACCTTGTTCAGGTCCGGGGGCAGGCCATAGATGGCCTGGGTATAGCCCGGCTTGCGGGTACGGCTGGCAGGGACTGCTGGTTCGTAGTAACCGGAATAGTTGATGCCGCCCGTCACTTCCGCCCAGCGGAAGTTTGCCAGCAGCAGTTCCGGTTCCTTGTCCAGCCGGGGCAAAAGCTCCTGCAAACGCTCAAGAGTGCGCGACAGATCGCCCCACGTCACGGTCAGGCCGGGGCGCTGCACAGCGATGGCGTCCTTGGGCTTGCTGTTGACGTAACGCAGCGACTTACGCACACTGGGGGCCATATCCTTCCAGCTTGTCAGATCCTGACTGGCAGGAATAAGATTGCTCACAAAAAATTCCGGGCTTTCAAACCCAACCGGCGGCAGGGTTCTTTCCACCACTGGCGGCGGGGCCTGCTTGGCGCAGGCAAACAAAGCCATTGTAGCCGCCAGCAGAAGCAACAGGCGCAACATGCCGCCTGCACGGTTTGCAAATCCGCTGCAAAAACGCCCGGAAAACGCGTAACAAGGAGCCGTTTCGTGCATGACCAATTTCCCACCCCTGATATTTGGATGCCGCACCGCGTGTCATATGGTGAAACAGACACGATGGGCGTGCTTTATTATGCGGAATATCTGCATCTTTTCGAGCGGGCGCGCAGCGAATACATTCGCCGTTGCGGCATGAGCTATGCGGAAGTTGAAAAGAAAGGCCTTATCCTGCCCGTGCGCGAGGCCCAGTGCCGTTACCGCTCATCCGCCCGCTATGATGATCTTGTACTTGTGCGCGCTGGCATAGCCGAATGGGCGCGCGCATCCCTGCGCTTTGTATATGAGATACGGAACGAGGACAAGACGAGACTTCTGGCCACGGGCATGACCCAGCATGCGCTGGTCAATCACGAAGGTCGCCCTGTTCCTGTGCCGGACTGGTTCCGTAATCTCACCTTTACGGAGTAACCGCCAGCCCTCTCCCCTGCCTGCGATGATGCCGAACCACGCTGCCGCATGGATGTCGGTTCGATCTGCCGCCGCAATGACTTGCGGCGGCAGAAAAATATTTTTTCTAACACCTTAACGGTGCCTGCTCCCGGTGGGGCCGGGGTTGGCCCGCAGCTGCTTGCGCGCGGCACGGGCGTCTTCCAAACGTCGCAACCTATCAAGGCGGCCCTCTTCCTCATCGCGTCGCACCACAGTCGGGCGCTTCTGCCGCACGGGCCGCGCGCTGCTGAAACGCCGCGCAAGATGCGGTAATTCAGGGGGCACATCGGCTGCGGGATCCCCAAGGGGGCAATACGGCGCGCTGGCGCTCTCCCCTCCGCCAAGGTACATGGCAAGCCTGGCGCTGAGCGCACGCATGAGCGGCACAAGATCTGTATATTCCTCGTTCAGGCCCAAACCATTCAGGTGCCACCGCCCATGCCCGTGGACAACCTTGCGTATCCCTTTAAGTTCCCGCTCGCGCATGTTCAGGCTGATGCGCACCTCCCCCTCGGGCAAGTGCAGCACAAGGGCCTCCCCCTGCGCTTCGCCCAGCCCCCTGGCTACAGACTCAAGCCGCATGCCGGGCGGACTGCCAGCCAGCCGCAAGAGGTCTTCCAGCCCGGCGCGGGCTACGCGCAGGTGTTCGCTGGAAGCCATATTTTTTTGATCTTCCTGAATTTTTTCTTCCATCTGGCGAATGCGCTCAAGGCATTGGGCGCGCTCGTCCTCAAGCGTGGTCAAACCTCGCTTCATCAGCCGCACGCAAAAAACCACAGCCGCCAAAAAAACCGCACCAGCGCCGGCCCATTCCCATAGCGCCATGGTCGCCCCCTCCGCCTGCACCAATATATATCCGACCAACTGTCACAGTGGCGGCCTCTGCTGTCAAGCGTTAAGCCTTACATTAAAAGTCGCGGCCTCTTTCCTTTTTTGCGACAAGCCTGTAACGTGGGAACCAATAGCAGATGGAAGACTTGTTCCTTTCCCTAGTTTCGTTCACCAGGCCGCCAAGGGCGCGCCATATCGCTTACGAAGGGAGAAAACCATGCCAACTCCACTGGAAATGCAACGCACGTTCGCCATCGTCGGAACCGGCGGTTGCGGCAAAACATCCCTGGCAGAGATGCTTCTCTACAAGGCCGGGGCGGTGAATCGCCTGGGGGCTGTAGAAGACGGCACCACATGCCTTGACTACGAACCCGAAGAAACCCGCCGACGCGGCTCCGTTCAACCCTCCTGCGCCACATATCTCTGGAATAAAAACCGCCATTTCCTT
>NZ_DASQOG010000061.1:0-7432 GCF_035644575.1 Desulfovibrio sp.
ACCTCGGGGTGGCAGCCGATTTCTTCGGCCTTGTAGGTCAGGTAATAGGGATCCACGCCAATGCAGTGCCCGCCCACAAGACCCGGACGGAACGGCAGGAAGTTCCACTTGCTGCCTGCGGCTTCAAGCACTTCCAGCGTATCAATGCCCATGCGGTTGAAAATAAGGGCCAGTTCGTTCATCAGGGCGATGTTGATATCGCGCTGCGTATTTTCAATAACCTTGGCGGCCTCGGCCACCTTGATGCACGAAGCCCTGTGGATGCCCGCCGTCACCACCGCGCCATAGACCTTAACCAGCAGGTCTGCGGTGGGGGCGTCAGAGCCGGAAACAACCTTGCGGATGGTTTCAAGCCGGTGAACCTTGTCGCCGGGATTGATGCGCTCGGGCGAATACCCCACGGTAAAATCCGCAGGAAAGCGCATGCCGGATTCTTTTTCCAGCAGGGGGATGCATTCGTCCTCGGTAACGCCAGGGTATACCGTAGACTCATAGCACACCACGCAGCCCTTGGGCATATGGCGGCCAACCGTGCGGCTTGCACCCACCACAGGCGTAAGATCGGGCTGACGGTGGCTGTCTACCGGGGTAGGCACAGCCACGATGATCACGCCAGCCTTGGCAAGCTCGGTGGCATCGCTGGTAAAACGGGCCGTGCTGGCGGCAAGGGAAGCATCGTCAACCTCATTGGTAGCATCGTGCCCCTTGTTGAGTGCATCTACCCGCGCCATGTTGATATCAAAGCCAATGACATCAAAGTGATGGGAAAGGGCAACAGCCAGGGGCAAGCCCACATAACCCAGACCAACCACTGCCACGGAAGATTTCTTTGCCAACAGGTCTTCGAATGAAACCATTTGATTGTCCTCAATACTACTGGATTCCTTCTAACGGAACCACAGACGCACTCTTGTGTGAAGTAAAAAAGTCCGCGCTGCAGAGTTGGGCAACATGCCGGATGGGCAGCAAAGCAGCAACACCTTAAAACTCTCTGCGAGCACCTGATTTTATAAAAATCACATACAAACAGCTAGATGCCTTCATTTATGGCCGATTTTGCTCACCTTTCATACGAACAAGACCATACAGCCTAGCAACAGCAAGTATCCGTGCTGCCCACAGAATGGCCAACACTGCATACATTCAGCGATCCTGCATTGCGAACAACGCCCAAACAATGCAACGACTAAAATTACACTAATGGCTGGGCATTGAAAAGGGAGAAATGAGCCTCTTTCGCCGCAGCCAAACGCTGCGCAGACAGACGACAGTTGGGCACATCTTGCCCATGATCCACGGCGCTCCCGCACGCTACCACCAGTTGCTCAGACACCCGATGAACATGCGAACCGATAGATACCCTGTGCATTCCCGTAGCGTAGGACATCCAGAGGGGCCACGCAGAGGGGATGCAGCGCAGCGCATGAACAGCCTTGAGAATCCGCGTTTTTTCAGCAAATACATGCGTCCGGCTGCATAGTTTGCCACCCTTTGCAGCGAGAGTTAATTTTCTTCAGGCGAAGGATGCCCCCCCTATGAGCCATGGGCAAGCTGGAATGGCGCGCACGTATATCGTCCAGATACCCAGAAGGGCTAAGCCAACTTCCTACTAGTTGTTTGGGGGATTGTCCAATTTGCCCGCAGACTGCAAGCAGCTCTCCCCTCCTGAGAAGTATGCCATTGAAAAGTTAGTGTTCCAGACATAGGAGCACAAGAATGAAACGCAGCAAATTCACCGAAGATCAAATTATTGGAATTTTGCGGCAGGCTGGGGCTGAAGTTCGTGCCGTTGATCTGTGCCGTCAGCATGGCATCTTGGATGCAACCTTTTACAAATGGCGCACTACGTTCGGTGGAATGAACATCTCTGACGCAAAGCGGTTACGCCATTTAGAGAAAGAAAACGCACGGCTGAAAAGACCGCCAGCACGTTTACCGCAACAAGACGCGCCGAGGGCCTCGGCAGCTTCTTCCATAAGGATAATAATTTTGCCAGCGCAAATATTTTCAAAAGCTGACATGTCGCAAAAATTGCCGAAAATATGCACATGATGACAACATTGGTGCGCGGCGTAATTTTTGCTGCCACAACGGCTGGCGAGATATTCCAGGTTTTCGCATTGGCATCCACAAAAACCGGCATTGCCCCGGTGCAGCAAATAGCTAGCGCAGATGCCATCACGGCACTATAAATAATACTTGGAGACAGTGTCTCTTTTTCTCTAGTCAAATATGTACTCTAAAATGTAAATGGGCATCCTCAGAGGTTGCAAAATTTTCACCATAACGAATACATAGCGACATTCTAAAAAATCAGCGGCGACTTCGCCAAGGAATTGCTGTGAGGTTCGCCGTAATCAGTACTAATATCCTGTCCGTTTTGTTTGCCTAGTTTTGCACGCGCCTGCCAGTAGATACTGCGCATGAATCAAACGCGACGCGGCCCCATCAGGCAAAACAGCTCACCTAAAGGTCGAGGTTCTGGCTGCCCACCAGAGAACTCGTGACAAGCTGTCACGCCGTCAGCCTCAGCAAGGTCAAGCGGCTGCGCCATGAACGTCGCCTCTTCTGTAATCGCAAACAACGGGTTATCCGCACCATTGAGTCGAACCACGCGTGCCGATCACTCCCAATCCTCTGAACTGCGGATTCACGCATATTGAGCACAGCCGCGTGAGGGTGAGCGACATTGCATCCCCACGCGGCAGGGCTAGCATATACCGATAATGAAGACAGGCAGCACTTGGATATCTCTCACCAGCACGCTTGTCAGAAGCCGGATGATGAAACCAAAGCTGCCGATTGCCGCTCAATATGAACATACAAATTTGACGACCAATAGCACAATAACGAGCGTGGGAGCCACAAACGCTAATAACCCCGCTTGTACTGGCTTTGCAAAAAATCGCTGTATGCATCGTGCAAGCCTTCTTCAAGCCCCACGCGGGGTTTCCACCCCATGCCAAAAAGCTTGCCCGAATCCATGAGCTTGCGGGGCGTACCGTCCGGCTTTGCAGAATCGGTATCAATTTCGCCGTTGAAGCCCACAACCCTGGCGACAAGCCGGGCAATTTCCATAATGGTGCATTCCTGCTGGCAGCCCACATTGACGTGTTCAAAGTCAGAATAGTTCTCAAGCAAAAACACGCAGGCTTCCGCCATGTCGTCCACGTGCAGAAATTCGCGCAAAGCCTTACCCGTCCCCCAAATGGTCACCTTGGCGGCTCCGCTTTCTTTTGCTTCGTGAAAGCGGCGAATCAGCCCAGGAATCACATGGCTGTTTTCCGGATGATAGTTGTCGCCGGGGCCATACAGATTGGTGGGCATGGCGCTGATGGCGTCAAAGCCATACTGCTGGCGGTAGGCCTGGCACATTTTGATGCCCGAAATTTTTGCCAGCGCGTAGGCATCATTGGTTGGCTCCAGCGGCCCGGTGAGCAGATATTCTTCCTTGATGGGCTGCGGGCACATCTTGGGGTAAATACATGAGGATCCCAGAAACAGCAGTTTTTTACAGCCGTTGCTGTATGCGCTGTCGATAACGTTGTTCTGGATTTGCAGGTTCTGGTAAATGAACTCTGCGGGATACGTGGCATTGGCGTGGATGCCTCCCACCTTGGCAGCGGCCAGAATCACCACGTCAGGCCTGTGTTCGGCAAAAAAAGCCCGCACTCCGGCCTGATCGCACAGGTCCAGTTCCGCATGCGTGCGTGTGAGCTGCCGTTCATAGCCAGAACGCGTCAAGGCACGACACAGGGCGCTGCCCACCAGCCCCCGATGGCCAGCCACATAGACCTGGGCATCTTTGCGCATGACTTACTCGTTGTGGCTAAAGGTTTTAAAGCCAGCCACTTTGCACACGACGTCGCGCATGCTCAAGGCAAGGTCTTCACGCGCCATTTCGGCCACCATGTCTTCAAATGAGGTTTTCGGCTCCCAGCCCAGCTTTTCCTTGGCCTTGGCTGGTTGGCCCAGCAGGTTTTCTACTTCGGTGGGGCGAAAATAGTGCGGGTCAACGCGCACAATAACATCGCCGGGTTTGAGATGGCATTCCAGCCCCTGGCGGTTGCCAGCGACCTGCTGCAAGCGGCTCACGTCAACGTTTGTTACAGTGCCGGTTTCTTCCATGCCCGTGCCCTGCCAACTGAGGCAGACGCCAAGCTCTGCGGCTGCGGCATTGACAAAGTCGCGCACGGAAAACTGCCGCCCGGTAGCGATCACAAAATCATCGGGCTCTTCCTGCTGCAACATAAGCCACTGCATTTCAACGTAATCACGCGCGTGACCCCAATCTCGCTTGGCACCCATGTTGCCGAGGTACAGGCAATCCTGCAAGCCAAGCACCATGCGCGACATAGCACGGGTGATCTTGCGGGTCACAAAGGTTTCACCACGGATGGGCGATTCGTGATTGAAAAGGATGCCGTTGCATGCATACATGCCGTAAGCTTCGCGGTAGTTGACCGTAATCCAGTAGGCGTAAAGTTTGGCGCAGGCGTAGGGAGAACGGGGATAGAACGGTGTTTTTTCCGTCTGCGGTATTTCCTGCACCAGCCCAAAAAGCTCTGAGGTAGAGGCCTGATAAAAACGTGCGGTCTCCGTGAGTCCGGCAATACGGATGGCCTCAAGCAGACGCAGGGTTCCGAGGGCGTCCACATCCGCAGTGTATTCAGGCGACTCAAAAGAAACCTGCACATGGCTCTGCGCCGCCAGATTATACACTTCGTCCGGCTTTATTTCCTGCATGAGGCGCACCAGATTGCTGGAGTCGCTCAGGTCGCCGTGATGCAGAACAAAGTGCCGCTGCTTGGCGTGCGGATCTTCATAAAGGTGATCAATACGGTCGGTGTTGAACAACGAAGAGCGCCTTTTGATGCCGTGCACCTCGTAGCCCTTCTGCAACAGAAACTCCGCAAGGTAAGCCCCATCCTGTCCGGTGATGCCGGTTATAAGCGCTTTTTTCATAATTTCAGCATAGTATCGTTTTAATGGTGAAACTACGAGGAGCGGTACCCTTCCCGCCCGTACACATCCGCAAAACGCACGATATCGTCCTCACCCAGATAGGAGCCGGACTGTATTTCCATAAGCACCAGAGGGATCACCCCAGGACTTTTTAGGCGAAGCATGGTGCCAACTGGTATGTGGGTCAACGGGTTTTTCCGTAAACAGCTTGACCAGATCGCCACTGGTCACCTCTGCCGTGCCGCTCACCACAGCCCAGACCTCGCCGCCAGCGCAAAGCCGGAGCTGTGTTGCGCGGCGCTGGTTCCAGCAGGATTTTGCCATGCACGCCGCATTCATACAGTTCTGCGGTCACGTAGAAGTGGTGAGCCTCATTGCACACAATAACAGGCTCCAGGCTATCCGGCGTATGCTTGGCCCGCAGCACGGTATCCTTGAACAGTGTTTTCCCGCCGCCCAGATCCACAAACTGCTTTGGGTATGTCTCGCGCGAAAGCGGCCACAAACGCGTACCACGACCGCCGCACAGAATCACGGGGGCAATATTCTGCATGAATTTCCTCACCATTGCGTCAATGTTGGAGCACCAATCCGGTGCACTGCCAACAGGGCAAACAAAATCATGCTACGGCATCAAGCGCCCACAAACAAGCCCCTTGCGGTTTGCCTGTCGGGCCTTATTCCTGCTGTAAGCGGCAGAGCCACTACCGTCTGCTCAGGCAGGTATGGCCCCACCCTGTTTTTCCAGAAATCGTAGTATTTCAGCCGTTTTTTCTTCCATCAACGCATGTTTTCCCCTGCTCTCCACATTCAGGCGCAGCAGGGGTTCGGTATTGGACATGCGCAAGTTGAAACGCCAATCGGCAAATTCCAGATTGACGCCGTCCATGCTGTCTTCGTACAGAGCCGAAGCCGCATAACGATCCCTCACCTGCTGCATGAGAGCCGGGGCATCCTGCACCCGTCGGTTGATTTCACCGCTGCACGGATAGGCCGCCATGCGCTCTGCCACAAGCTCTGCCAGGGGCTTGCCTGTGCGGTGCAGCAAAGAGGCCACCAGCAGCCAGGGCAGCATGCCCGAATCGCAGTAGGCAAAATCGCGAAAATAATGATGCGCGCTCATCTCGCCGCCATACACGGCATCTTCGGCGCGCATGCGTTCCTTCATGAAGGCGTGACCGGTCTTGCCCATTACGGGCTGCCCGCCTGCGGCCTGCACCACCTCACGGGTGTTCCAGTACACTCTGGTGTCGTGCACCACTTTGCCGCCAGGCACACGCCGCAGCAGCTCCTGCGCCAGCAGGCCTATGCAGTAGTAACCTTCAATAAAATTGCCGTCCGCGTCATAAAAAAAACAGCGGTCAAAATCGCCGTCCCAGGCAACGCCCATGTCCGCGCCAGATTCACGCACGGCTGCGGCTGTGGCCGCCCGGCGCTCCGACAGCAGGGGGTTGGGCACACCATGGGGAAAAGTTCCGTCAGGCTGCATCTGCCGACAGACAAATTCAAAGGGCAGCGAGGCCATCAGATCGCTCAGCACCAGTCCTGCGCAGCCATTACCCGCATCAGCCACAATCTTCAGGGGCTTGCGTCCAGCAATTGGTGCAAGCTGTGCTGCACCGCTGTATTCAAGCAGCCAGGCCACATAGTCGTCACGGAACGAGGCATGGTGCAGAGGGGAGACTTCAAGGGACTCGGCAGAGTCGCCGTTTTCGGCAAGAATGGCCTCCACACGGTCGCGCAGGGCAAACAGGCCAGAATCGCCGCTGATGGGAATGGCCCCGCCGCGCACCAGCTTGAAACCGTTTTCGTCCGCCGGATTGTGGCTGCCCGTGATCATGACGCCCGCGCCAAAGGGCTGGTTGGCGGCGGCATAATAGATTTCTTCTGTGCCGCACATGCCTATGTCCGTCACCTGCGCCCCGGCCTCACGCAAGCCCAAGGCCAGCGCATCGCGCAATTCGGGGCCGGAAAGTCGGGCGTCGCGGCCAATCACAACGCTTTTTGCGTCCAGTATTTCAACAACGGCCCTGCCCAGCGCGCGGGCCAGCGGCGCATTGAGAACGCCTGGCACGCGGCCCCGGATATCGTAGGCTTTGAAGCATGAAAGTGAATTGCCCATGACGTCCCTCTTCTGCATTATATTGATGCATTGTCCTTTTCATTCCAGACCAAGAGAACAATGCATACTTTTTATCCAACTTGCAGCCCAATTGCCAATGCATTTTGGCGCATACAGGCTCCGCACGGAGCCTGCCGCCGTGCGCACCCCCCATAAGCCCGCCCTGCAGTCTTTGCGGACATGGAACGCATAAAAAAAAGGGATCACGGTATTATCCGTAACCCCTTGATATTGTGGTGGAGAAGAAGGGATTTGAACCCTCGACCCCCGCCTTGCGAAGGCGATGCTCTCCCAGCTGAGCTACTTCCCCACAATGGAAAGCTTAACGCAGGAAATGAGCAATAG
>NZ_DASQOG010000062.1:0-4782 GCF_035644575.1 Desulfovibrio sp.
GGATTTTGCAGTTGCCTGCATGCCCTGGCGCGCCGTAAAAACGCTCGCTGCGATTCTGATGCCTAAAAAAGGATCAGAAGCGGCCACGCGGCTTGATGCGCGCGGCTTTGCCCTTGAGGGCACGCAGGTAGTACAGGCGGCTGCGGCGCACGCGGCCCTGCGTGATCAGCTCAACGCGGTCGATGAAGGGCGAGTTGAGCGGGAAAATACGTTCCACGCCCACGCCGTCGGAGACCTTGCGCACCGTAAAGGTGGCGCTGGTGGTGCCGCGCTTGATGCGGATAACGTTACCCTGGAAGACCTGGATACGTTCTTTTTCGCCTTCCACAATGCGCAGGTGTACTTTCACCGTGTCGCCGGAGCGAAACGCGGGAAGATCCATGCGCTGGTTTTCCAGTTCAATTTTCCTGATGATGTCCATCGTGAACTCCTTGCAAATCCGGGCGGATTGTTGCGTCGTTGCAAAGCGGCGCCGATGCGCTCAGGCCGCCGTGTTGCGTCAGTAGTAGTCGCCTAATATCCTGTCGGCCAGAATGGCGGCCGCGCTGCGCACCGAAAGATGGTTGTAGCCCAAAAAACGCACCGGCCTCAGAGTGCCTTCGCACTGTTCGAGCACCTCCGGCGCAAGCCCTTGCGCCGTGCCCAGGCAGAGCATAACCGGCCCCTGGTCGCACCAGCGCCGCACGTCACGCGGAGTCATGGGCATGCGTCCCGGTTGGGATGCCTTGCCCTTGGCAGGCCAGACGGCAGAACTAGCCACCAGTCTGGGTCGCGTTCCATGCTGCGCGGTCATATGCGCCACTGCTTCTTCAAGCGAAGTCGCGGGTTGCACCAGGCCGAGGGCCTGAGCGCGGTCGGCGTTTCCTGTACCGCCCGGCCCCCGCGTCCAGTGACGCAAAATTTCTTCCAGCACCCGCAACTGGTCGCGAAGAGGGGTCACCGGATAAAAGGAACCCATCGCATAGCTGCGGGAAATTCGGGCTATATCGTGTATGTCCAGATTTGTCAAAGAGGAAGCGCCGATTTTTTTTGGCCCAAGGGAAACCGGGTAGTGAACAAGGCAGAACGAAAGGTTGCGTCCCGGCCTGTCACGCGGGGTTTCAGCCAGCGTTTGCACGTCTTCGCGGTAGAGCGGCGCTTCATTCAACATTTCCGGGCGCATGCGCAAGGTGGCGCGCACAGATTCCTGCCTGCGCCATTGGGCGATGCGGGCGTGGTCGCCGCTTTGCAGCACCTCGGGAACCGACAGACCTTCCAGGGATTCTGGCCGCGTGTAGTGCGGATATTCCAGCAATCCGTGAGAAAAGCTTTCGTCGTCGCCGGATTCTTCCTTGCCCATAAAGCCGGGCATCAGGCGGGCGACGGCTTCCAGTACGGAAAGAGCCGCGCTTTCGCCGCCGTTGAGCACTATATCGCCCACGCTCACGGGTTCAAGCGGAAAAAGTTGCAACAGCCGCGCGTCAATGCCCTCGTACCTGCCGCAAACAATGGTCAGGTCTTCCTCGCGCGCAAGGTCGCGCACCATGTCCTGCGTCAGCGGGCGTCCGCCGGGGGCCATGAACAGCATGCGGCCGGGCCGCTCAATGGAGCGCAGGGCGCGGGCCAGAGGCTCGCCCTGCATGACCATGCCGGGGCCGCCGCCGTAAGGGCGGTCGTCCACGTGGCGGTGTTTGTCGGTGCTGAACTGCCGGGGATCATGAAGGCTGCATTCCACAATGCCAGCCTCCCGCGCACGGCCCATGAGGGCGGTGGACAGGGGCGACTCGAAAAATTCGGGAAAAAGCGTGACAAGGTGAAAACGCGGCATGGGCGGAGAGTGCCGTAAAAACGTTTGCCTTGCAAGAAAATGTCTGCCGGGGGCGCTTAGCCGCGCGGGCGTAAGGCGGAAAGCGCGCGCAGCAGGGTAGTCGGATCCTGGCAAAGCACACGGAGTCGTAAAAATTCCGGCGGGAAGTCTGTTTTTGCGCTCACCTGTTGCGCAATGCTCAGCCAGTGGCCGGGGCAGGGCAGACTCCGCCAGTAAAATACGCCCCTTGCCCCGTGCCAAATCCCGGCTCGCTGGCCGAAACTTCCTGTGGGAACCCTGGCGGGATCCATGCCCAACCCCAGACCGGATGCCTTGAGCAGGGCCTCCTTGATTGTCCAGCGGCGCAGGGCCTCGCGGTGGATGCCCTGCGGTGAAAGGCCTGCCTCGCGCCGGGCTTCGCGTCGGGCCAATTCTGCCGTGGTAAAGGCATTGGGGCTAGGCGGCGGGGAGAGCAACGATTCAGCATCCAGCGCATGAGGGGCAACTGCGGCATCTGCCGGCTCAGGGCAAAGGGCGCAAAAGGCCACCTCGCCGCTGTGGCTGAAGGCCGCATGCCAACCGGGGAACAGGGGGCGGCCCTGAGTATCCATGCCCAGTTGCGGCAGCGGCCCTGCGAGGGGGGAATTTGCTGCCCTGGCCTGCCGCGCGGCATGCGTCACCAGTTGGGCGCGCGCGAGCAGGCGGGACAAAGCCGCCCGCAGCACGTCCTGCTGCGCCTCCCGCGCTTCGGTCTGCCCCTCGGGCGGGCGGCCAAAGCGGCGCACATGGGCAAGCTGCCTCTCGTTCAGCCACGGTTCCAGCACCGCTTCAAGGGCACAGCGCCAGCCTTCCAGCTCTTTACTGGAGCCAGCGGGCAGGGGGGTGCAGAGTATTGTGAGCGGGCGTTCCATGATGTTCCGTATTCGGTTGCTTGCGGCAAAGACGCGCAAACCGGCTGTTTTACAGAAAACAGCCGGTTTGTCATCTATAAGAGGAAGAGGTGGTCTGCCCCACCTCAGTGGTTATTCGGCAGCCTTGTGCTTCTGGTGCTCGGCAATGACCTTTTCCGCCACGGGTTGCGGAGCTTCTTCATAATGGGCAAATTCCATGGTGAAGAATCCCTGCCCGCCGGTCATGGAGCGCAGGTCGGGCGCGTAACGCAGCACTTCGCTCATGGGCACATGGGCCTTGATTTCCGTGCTGCCGCCCTGCGAATCCGAACCCAGCACCTTGCCCCGGCGGGAGGAAAGGTCGCCGATGACATCGCCCATGCTTTCATCGGGCACGGAAACGGTGAGCAGTACGATGGGTTCAAGCAGCACGGGCTTGAGACCTTCCATGGCTTTTTTGAAAGCAATGGAGCCAGCTACCTTGAAGGCCATTTCTGACGAGTCTACCGTATGGTAGCTGCCATCGTAGACCTTGACGCGGAAGTCCACCACCTGACATCCGGCCAGAAATCCGCGTGCGGCGGCTTCCTGAACGCCCTTGTCGATGGCGGGAACATACTGGCGGGGGATAACGCCGCCCACGATGGCGTCTTCAAACACATAGCCGGAACCGCGCGGCAGGCCTTCCATCTCGATCCAGCAATCGCCAAACTGACCACGGCCGCCGGACTGCTTTTTGTGACGGCCCTGAACCTGACATTTGCCACGCACGGTTTCGCGGTAGGGAACCTTGGGCGTCTTAAGGATGATATCCACCTTGAAGCGGCGTTTGGCCTTTTCGACCGAAAGCTCGATATGCAACTGCCCCATGCCGGAAAGCAGAATGTCGCCGGTTTCTTCATCGCGCCCCAGACGCAGGGTGATGTCTTCATCCAGCAGCCGCTGCATGGCTGCGTAGACCTTGTCTTCCTCGCCTTTTTCCTTGGGGGCGAGGGCATAGGTGATGAGCTGCGGGGGCAGGGCGGGCATGGGCAGGGCAAAGGGGGCTTTTTCATCGCAGAGCGTATCGCCCGTGCGGGTGTTTTTGAGCTTGGCAACGGCCACGATGGCGCCGGGGCCAATGGGCTCCTTGCAGGGGGTCTGCGTTTTGCCCTGAATGTACAGCAGGTTGCCGAGGCGTTCGTTTTCTTCCGTGCGGGAGTTTTTCAGCGTGGCGTCGCCGTTGATGGTGCCGGAAAGAACCCGCAAAAGGGAAAGCTGCCCCGAAAAGGGATCGGCCAAGGTTTTGAAAACAAAGCAGGCCACCGGCCCATCCGGGGCAGCGGCGCGTTCTGCGCCATCACGGCCCGCAAAGGGCGGGCGATCAAGGGGCGAGGGCAGCAGGGCTTCAATGGCGGCCAGCACGGATTCGCCGCCCTTGTTTTCAAGGGCCGAGCAGGCCAGCACCGGCGTAAGCTCACCTTTGAGCACACCCGAGCGCAGACCTGTTCTGAGGTCATCTTCTGAAAGAATGCCTTCTTCCAGATACTTTTCCATAAGTTCTTCATCGCTTTCTGCGATATTTTCTACGGTCACATCGCGCAGCAGGCTGACATCGTCAGCCAGGGCGGCGGGAATTTCAGCCTCTGCGGCGGCGCCGTTTTCGCCAAACATGCGGGCCTTGCCCGTCAGCACATCGGCAACACCCACAAAGGATTCGCCCTGGCGAATGGGCAATTGCAGCACTACGGGCTTGACGTTCAGGCCCGAGAGGCCGTCAAGGGCCATCTGAAAATCGGCGCGGTCGCGGTCAACCTTGTTGACCACGATAATGGAGGGCAATCCGGCTGCGCGGACCAGATTCCAGAACTTTTTGGCAAGGGGGCGCACACCGTCCACGGCGTCCAGCACAAAAACAACGCTGTCCACGCCTTTGAGCAGGCATTCCATGTCGCCTGTAAAGTTGCCGTCACCGGGGATATCCAGAAGGAAATGGCGGTTTTTATTCCAGAGATATGTGGCGCAGGAGGGTTGAACGGAGCCGCGTCGGCGGGTTTCTTCGGGTTCGTAGTCAAGGCATGTGGTGCCGTCTTCTACAGCCCCCAGGCGATTCACCGCCCCGGCCTT
>NZ_DASQOG010000063.1:0-8298 GCF_035644575.1 Desulfovibrio sp.
CGGCCTGGGGCTGCTCGGACGGATCGTTTGCCGGAACTTCGCCTTTTTCGATCAGTTCTGTGAGATCGATGATCTGGTCATCGGTTTCAGCGGTGTTCTTGGCAACCATGCGCCACCTCATGGGGTTATGTGCAGCGGCCAAAGGCCGGAGTCATGCAAAATACATCGTTTCATACTGCAAAAACGACAGATTTTCGTATCAGTTTATGGCAAAAGACGCAAATAGGACAAAACTCTTTGCGCCAGAATTGCCTTCTGCCGCGATTTTGCAAAAAAAGTCGGGCGGGGAAACAGTCAGGAACTGTTGTCGTCAGTGGCAAGATCGGCAAGCCAACAAAAAAGCCGCCCAGAGGCGGCTTTTGGAGCAAGGCAGCTAACCAGGCCTACGGATGGCACTTGGACTTGGCGCAGGCGGTCAGATCTTTCTTGAGTTCGGGCTTTTCTTCCACAACCTTGGAGTGGCAGCCGATGCAGTTGTTGTGCTTGAGTTCTTTCTTGGTGTGCACAACATAGTACAGGCTCTTTTCGCCCTGCTTGCCCGCGAGGTCGTCGTGGCAACCGGAGCTGCCGCACTTGGCAAAGCTTTCCTTGCCGTCAACCTGATGGTGGCAGGTAACACATTCAACCTTGGCATGCACAGCGTGCGGGAACATAACGGTCTTTTGGGAACCCTTGAATTCCAGCGGTTTGTCAGGAGCGGCGGGCGCTGCAAGCGCGGGCAGGGCCAGGGCAAACACCATGATACAGGTAAGAACCAGAACTTTCTTCACGGCAGACCTCCTTTTGTGCGGCAGATGAGAACAAATTGGTGTGATTTTACGGCCCTCATTACGGTAAGTCAATGACTATGGAAAAATGACATTCCAACTATTTTGATAAGTTACCGAGATTGGAACTCTTTTTTCGCGCATAGCCTCTGGGGGTGAGCATGAAGTTCCCCAACGCCCGGCTTTCTGCATTGCCGATGATGAGCAAGGAGAGCATGTCGACCTGTTCCGGGTCGAACTGGTCAAGGCGGAACACTCGGGTTTCTTCACCGGGGCGAAAGGCCTTGCGCACAAGCCCTACAGGGCAGTGCGGCGCGCGGAATTGCCGGGCAATTTCAAGAGCCTGTTCCAGATGGTGGGGCCGCCCCTTGGAACGGGGATTATAGATGGCGCAGACAAAATCGGCCTCAAGGGCCGCGTGGAGTCTGCGTTCAATGGTTTCCCACGGCGTGAGCAAGTCGCTCAGGCTGATGCAGGCAAAATCGTGCATCAGGGGAGCGCCCAGCAGGGCTGCCGCCGCGCAGACCGCCGGAACGCCCGGCACAACATTGAAGGGCACGCTGCCCACAAGGCCCCGGCTTTCGAGAATTTCGAGAGCCAGACCAGCCAGAGCATAGATGCCGGGGTCGCCAGAGCAGACAAGGGTCGTTGGCTGGCCTGACAGGGCCGCGTCCACCGCAGCAGCGCAGCGTTCTTCCTCGTGCCGCATGCCGGTACTGATGCACTGCTTGCCTGCCAGCAGTTCCGGCGGCACCAGTTCCATGTAGAGGCTGTAGCCAGCCACGCAGGATGCATTTGCTATGGCCGTGCGGGCCTGAGGGGTAAGACACGCGGCATCGCCGGGGCCGAGGCCGACAACATGTAGACTGGCTGGGTTCATCGTTCAATCCTGTCCGAGATGGCGAAGGCCAGAGTCAACTGGCCTTGCTCGATAGTTTTGGGGAGGAGCAGACGGGGCGCGCCCGCCGGAAAAATCTGCGCTGCCGCCACCAGGGCCGCGGCCTCGCAAACGCTGAAAGGCGGCTGGTTAAAGCGCCTGCCAGCCGCTGTGGACGGATTGGGCGTTGGGCAGCGTGCGAGATCGACGGCTTCAAAGCCATGCAAAGGAACGCCCATCCGCTCGGCAAGGGCCATCAGGGCGGGTTCCTGTAATTTTTCCTTCACGGTCGCCAGCGCAGCCACAGCCAGAGGTTCAAGCCCTTGGGCCGCCAGCAGCTTGCGCGTGGCGGTTTCCACCATATCGCCGGGCGCGTTTTTGCGGCAGCCCAGACCTATCACCAGCCGGGGAACAGCCACACGCAGGATTGCGGGGCTCGGTGCAAGCTCGCGCCAGTGCGCCGCAACCAGGGGGCCGAGGTGTTCTGGCGGCGTGGCATCGGCCTCCCCTGCGGGCAGGCGTTGCAATTGGGGATGATCCGGCACGGCATGGCAGGGATCCCAAAGCCCCAGGCTTTCCCCTTCGATCATGGCGGCCTGCGCTGCGGGCAGGCGGTTCCAGTCCACGGGGAGCAGCCCAGCGTCGCGTAGGAGCATATCCAGCGCAGGAGCGGCCTTGCGGGGCTGATTTGTCCCTGCTCCGGGCGCATTGGAGGCTGTGTCCGATGCCGTGGTGATAACTGCCGTTGCACCGAGCAGATGGGCCACATGGCTGGCCAGTTCGTTGGCTCCGCCCCAGTGGCCGGAGAGCAGGCTTATAACGTGCTGCCCCGCAGGATCAAGTACGATTACAGGGGCATCGGTGCTCTTGTGCGCCAGCAGGGGGGCAAGCGCGCGCACGGCTATGCCCGCTGCGCCGATGAAGGCATGCGCCGAAAAATTTTTATAGGTTGCCGTCAGCAGGGAGCCGATTTTTTCAAAAGGCGTAACCCCCGCAGGGCAAAAACGCGATGGGGCGAAAATTTCCACGCGGGACAGGCCGGAGGGTTTGCCGTGGCCCGGGTGCTCTGATGGCTGGGCCGGACGCGCGGGATGCTGGAGTTGACCGGGCAGGCCCCACGGTTTGATCGCAAGGCAGTCCGCCAGACGCTGCGCCAGAGGCAGGGCAGACTGGCTGAGCGCATAGCAGGCAAGCGCGGTGATTCGGCGGGGACTGTGCAAGGGGCCTCCCTCGGCGGCCTGTCTGGTGACGCGCGGCCACAGGGATACGGGCGGATGCCGCTGCGTGGAAAGAGTAAAGAAGGGAACCCCGCATGCGGGGTTCCCTTCTTGCTGTTTCGACTTAAAAAATGACCTTGCGGGCAGCGTCCAGAGCCTTGTTGAAATCCTCGTCCGTGTGGACAAAGGAGACCATGCCCGTCTCGTAGCCGGAAGGCGCAAGATAGATGCCGTGAGCGCGCATCTGCTTGTAGAACGTGGTGAAAAGCTTCTGATCGCACAGCGTGGCGCTGGCAAAATCCGTAACTTCCTGCTCGCTGAAATAGGGGCAGAACATGGAGGCAAGGGTGGGCATCTGGATCGGTACGCCCTTGGATGCCAGAATGTCGCGCAACGCCATGGCAAAGGCGTGGGTGCGCTTCTCAAGGGCCGCGTAGTCGGCGGTTTTGAGGTAGCGCAGGGTGGCTATGCCGGCAGCCATTGCCAGCGGGTTGCCCGAAAGCGTGCCCGCCTGATACACGCCGCCTCTGGGCGCGATGAGTTCCATGTAGCGGCGCTTGCCGCCAAAGGCGCCCACAGGCAGGCCGCCGCCAATGATCTTGCCAAAGGTGGTGAGGTCGGGATCTATGCTGAAACGGGCCTGCGCGCCGCCAAAGGCCGCGCGAAAGCCGGTGATGACTTCGTCAAAAATGAGCAGGCTGCCGTACTGGTCGCAGACGGCGCGCAGGCCTTCAAGAAAGCCGGGCTTGGGCAGCACAAGGCCCATGTTTGCGGCCACAGGCTCCACAATGATGGCGGCAATGCCCGCGCCGTGCTGTTCAAAGATGGCCTTGACGGCATCAAGGTCGTTGTAGGGCGCAAGCAGGGTGTCGGCCACAACGGCTGCGGGCACGCCGGGAGTGCCGGGAATGGAGAACGTGGCAAGGCCGGAACCCGCGGCGGCGAGGAAGGGATCTGCGTGGCCGTGGTAACAGCCCACAAACTTGAGCACCTTGTCTCTCTTGGTGGCGGCGCGGGCCAGGCGCAGGGCGCTCATGGTGGCCTCTGTGCCGGAGTTGACCATGCGCACCATTTCAAGGCTGGGCATGGCGGCGACCACTTCTTCGGCCAGGGTTACTTCTGCCGGACAGGGAGCGCCGTAGCTGGTGCCGCGTTTGGCGGCCTCGCACACGGCCCGGGTGACGGAAGGCTCGTCATGCCCAAGGATCATGGGCCCCCAGGAGAGTACAAAGTCGACATACTCATGGCCGTCCACATCCGTAATCCGGCAGCCGTGAGCTTCGGCTATGAACAGGGGCTGGCTGTCCACGTTGTGGCAGGCGCGCACAGGGCTGTTGACGCCGCCGGGAATAACAGCGCAGGCCTTTTTAAAAAGCTGCCGAGAAGTGGTATCCATCAAAGGCTCCTTGTATCAGGCAAAATAGGTCATGGAAATTTTTTTCAGTTCCTTGAGGCTGCGCAGCACGGCATGCTCGCGCAGCAGGGTATCACGCTTGAGGTCTTCCACCACGCCAAGGCACTCGGCCTCGCTGCGGCCATGAATCATGGTGTAGAGCTCATACGGCCAGTCGGGCGCGGAACTGGGGCGGTAGTAGACATGAGAGATATGGTTGTGCAGGGCGGCCTGCTCGCCGCACTGTTCCACCAGATCAGCATCGATCTTCCAGGCAACCATGGCATTGTGCGTCCAGCCGGTTTTCTGGTGTTTGATGCTGGCTCCAAAACGGCGGATTGCCCCGGATTCCTTGAGCGAACCGAGCAGCTCAAGCACCTGGGCTTCTGTCATTCCTGCCTTTTCGGCAATATCTGCGTAGGGCGTGAGCGAATCAGGCAGGTTGTCCTGCACGATGCGCAGCACGGCTTGCTCTGCGGGGGTAAACTGACGGCTCATGAATTCTCCGGTACTATGGGCTGAGGCGCTGCCTGCGGCAGGTGGGGTACATGCCGCAAGCACGGCCCCCGGGCCGTTTGCGAACCAGGGGCCGTTGCAGCAGAAGCGGATTATCTTTCTAGCGCATTGACAATAGTATTCTGCTTTAGCGCGAAAAAGAACGCGCAAACAGGTCTTGAATGGCGATGCGGCCATTGTCTTCAAGAAAACGCGTGCCGGTGGCGGCAAAATGGGCATGGGTGATCATGGGTTCGTCTGTCTGGGTCCAGTTGTCTTTATCCCAGGAAAGCCAGGCATTCTTGGGCTGATCAAAAACAAGCAGGGGCTTGTTGCAGATCTTGGCAAATTCGGCCCCCCACCCGGTGCCGCCCTTGACGGTGCCGTCAGGCTGGACTGCGCCGATAACGATGATCTGCTCGCCGCTGCTGACCTGCCAGCAGATGGACTGCAAAACTTTGCGGAAAAGGGGTGCGCGCGTATATTCGCGGCTCATGAGACGCGAAACGTAGGTCAGGCTGACATCCTTGAGGGCCAGTTCTTCAGAGGTGAGCACCCGCACGCCGCGCGTACGTTCGATCTGGTGACCTTCAAAGCTGTAGTTTACTTCTTCCATACCCCAGCTTTCGGCCAAAGCGCCGAAGAACTGCTCTGTTCCTGCGGCGCCGCCGCTGTAAAGCACACACTGGTTGGGGGTAAGCATGGATGCCCTCCTCAAAGGATTGTTGCGCCGGACAAGGGTATAAGGGCCAAAAAAACCGGCAGAAGCTTCGTGAACATCATGGCAAAATTTGCAGCAGTCGGCAAGGCAGGCCCGCAAAGAAAAGCGCCGCAACCGGAATGCGTTGGCATTCGCAGTCGCGCGCCGCAAAATAAGATGCCCTGCAATGCCGTGTTGCTTTTGTGGGTGTGGTTTACAAGTTCATTGAGCCTGCCCGCCCGGGAAATATCTGTTCCGGGCGGGCAGGCTGTTTGATGACCGCTGAAGGCTAACGCTGCCCCATGTCAGGCCTTGCCGCACCGCCTTGGTGGGGACAGGGCGCGCTTGCGGTGATTAATGCGCCGTGGGCTTGAAAGCTCCAAGGCCGGTTTCAGACCGGATTTTCTGGTCGGCAAAAGCCTCCCTTTCTTTCTGCGCCTGCGGGGACTGATCGCATATGGACACTACCCAGATGCACAAAAAGGCCAGCGGCATGGAAAAAATGGCCGGGGAGGAATACGGAAAGGGTGCGGAGCCTGGCGGATTGCCCAAGGTTGCCACCCACACGGCATCCGAGAGCATGGTCATGACCAGCGCGGCCAGCAGGCCCGCAACCCCCCCGGTAACAGCCCCTCTTGTGGTGCAGCCCTTCCACAGCACCGAAAGGATCAGGGCCGGAAAGTTGGCCGAAGCCGCAATGGCAAAGGCCAGAGACACCATGAAGGCCACGTTCTGTTTTTCAAACACTATGCCCAGAAACATGGCGATAATGCCGAGGGCCACGGTTGTCAGCTTGGATATCTTAAGCTCCTCGCTGGAACTGGCCTTGCCCTTTTTGAGGGCAGAGGCGTAGAGGTCGTGCGCCACGGCGGACGCGCCGGAAAGCGTCAGCCCCGCCACCACGGCCAGAATTGTGGCAAAGGCCACCGCCGACATGAAGCCAAGAAAGATATTGCCGCCAATGGCGTTGGCCAGATGCACGGCAGCCATGTTGCCGCCACCGCGCAAAACGCCGTTTGCATCGAGGAATTCGGGATTGGTGCTCACAAACACTATGGCCCCGAAGCCGATGATGAAGGTCAGAATGTAGAAATAGCCGATCCATGTGGTTGCCCAGAGCACGCTTTTTCTGGCTTCCCTGGCGTCCGGCACGGTAAAAAAGCGCATCAGGATGTGCGGCAGCCCAGCAGTGCCGAACATGAGGGCAATGCCGAGCGAGATGGCCGAAACGGGGTCTTTGACAAAGCCGCCCGGCCCCATGATGGCCACGCTTTTTTTAATGCCCACAGCGGCGGTGAAAAGTTTTTCGGGGCTGAAACCATACTGGGCCATAACCATAAAGGCCATGAACGAGGCCCCGCCGAGCAGCAGGCAGGCCTTGATGATCTGCACCCACGTGGTCGCCGTCATACCGCCAAAAAGCACATAGGCCATCATGAGCAGGCCCACGATAACCACCGCATAGTGGTAATCAAGCCCGAAGAGCAGCTTGATGAGCTGCCCCGCGCCCACCATCTGGGCAATAAGGTAGAACAGCACCACAACCAGGGTGCCAGATGCGGCAAAGATGCGCACAGGCACCTGCTGGAGCCTGTAGGCCACCACATCGGCAAAGGTGAAGCGCCCAAGATTGCGCAGGCGCTCCGCCAGCATGAAGGTTATGAGCGGCCAGCCCACCTGAAAGCCGATGGCATAGATCAGGCCGTCAAAGCCCGTCGCCATGACGGCGGCTGAAATGCCCAGAAAGGAGGCCGCAGACATAAAGTCGCCCGCGATGGCAAGGCCGTTCTGAAAGCCCGTGATGCCGCCGCCTGCCGTGTAAAAATCCGCAGCGGAGCGAGTGCGCTTGGCGGCCCACTTGGTTATCCACAGCGATGCACCGACAAAAATGGTGAACATGATGATGGCTGTCCAGTCGGTGTTCTGCTTTTGCGTTTCTTCTATAACTCCTGCCGCCAGAGCAATACCGGGCAGCAGGACGACAAGAAGAGCCATGAAAAATATTGAGGCGGTGATGGCTGGGGCGGGTTTATGTCGCCCGAATTTATGGCCGGATGTGCAAGCGCTTATTCCACTCATGACTGCACCTCTTTTTCAAGAATCTGCTTGAGCGCAGGGTCAAATTCGTTGTTGGCCTTGCGAACATAGACCGCCGTAAGCACAACGGTCAGCAGGATGATGCCGATGCCCAGGGGAATGCCCCAGGTCGTTGTCATTCCTGCTGCAAGAGGTGTGGCAAAGAGCTGTTTGTCAAAGGCGACAACCAGAATAAAACCGTAATACGCGGCAAAAACCACAAGCGTGAGACGCCAGCCAAGGGCGTTGCGCGTCTTGATCAAGTGCTGGTATTGCGCATTTTTTTCTATTCGTTGCGTCAGTTCTGAGGCCATTGTTCCCTCCTCGCATACTTTTGTCCGCAATGTCTTTTGCGCAGACATTGGACGTTATGGGAGCCTGTGTGCGCCGTATCCGCGCGATTGCAGCGCCAGATACATCATGGCGGCTGTTATGGCGTCGTTCATGGCATCGTGCCTTGGCAGCGTGGGCAGGCGAAGGTTTCTGACCATCGTTTCCCATCGCAGATCAATGTAGGCGCCAGGATATTGCGCAAATCGCCAGTCGTAATAGCGGCCTGAAACCTCTATGCGACTGTTTGGCAATGCTGCCCCCATCAGTGGCCTCAAGTTTTTGTTCAACACTGCAAGGTCGTATTGCAGATAATAGCCCACCAGTGTTCTGCCTCTGACAAACTGAAGAAAAGCCGACAACACATCCTGAAGCGGCAGACCCGTGCTGAAATCACACGGGCGCAACCCGTGCACGCGCACATTCTGCCCGTCAGGGGCATG
>NZ_DASQOG010000064.1:0-2846 GCF_035644575.1 Desulfovibrio sp.
CCAGCGCATCAAGGCCGTGCGCCCCATGAAGGACGGCGTCATCGCCGACTTCGACATCACCCGCGAAATGATCTCCTACTTTGTGCGCAAGGCCATTACCGGGCTGCGGCTGGTCAAGCCCTCCATGGTCATCTGCATTCCGACGGGCATCACCCAGGTGGAAAAACGCGCGGTCATCGACTCGGCCATTCTGGCAGGCGCTGCCGATGTGGCCATGGTCGAGGAACCCATGGCGGCGGCAATCGGCGCAGACCTGCCCATTCACGAGCCTCTGGGCAATCTGGTGCTCGACATTGGCGGCGGCACAAGCGAGGTGGCTGTAATTACCATGGCGGGCATTGCCAATGCGCAGTCTGTGCGCGTGGCGGGCGATGCCATGAATATGGCCGTGCAACGCTACATGCGTGATGTTTTCCGCATGGAAGTTGGCGACAATACAGCGGAAAACGTGAAGAAAATTCTTGGTTCCGCCATGCCCATGCCCAATGCGCCGGTGCTCGAAGTTTCGGGCAAGGATCTGGTTCGCGGCGCGCCCCGCGTGGTCAAGGTGACGGAAGGCCATGTGCGCGAAGCCCTGCGCGAGCCTGTGCTGGCAATCCTTGGCGCAGTGATGCGCGCGCTGGAAAAAACGCCGCCTGAACTGGCTGCGGATATTTACCGTAACGGCATGCTCATGGCTGGCGGCGGTTCTCTGCTCAAGGGGCTGGATCAGTTTATCGCCAGAGAAACGCGCCTCAAGGTTTTTGTGGACAAAGACCCCCTGACCACCGTGCTGCGCGGCACAGCCCGCGCCATGCTTGACCGCCAATTGTACCATTCTGTCTTTATTAACTAGCTGCGCCAGCCCCGCTTGCCGAGAGGCCGCGACAATCCATTTTCTGAAAACTGTCTGCTGCGGGGTGACCACCCTGCGGCATTTTGCGTTGCAGAACCCGCACGCGTAAAGGAAGCCCCATGTTTGCATCACAGGATATTTTGCAGGGATGTCTGGAAATTGTGCGCCAGAGCGGCGACATTGTGCGCGAGCACTGGGCAAAGCCCAGCAACGTGCGGCACAAGGGCCGTATTGATCTGGTCACGCAGACAGATCTGGCGGTGGAAGCCTTTTTGAAGGAAAAACTGGCAAACCTTGTGCCCGGCGCCGCCTTTATGGCTGAGGAAAGCAGCGAAAGCGAGAAGGAACCGGGCGGCCTGTGCTGGATCATCGACCCGGTGGACGGCACAACCAACTTTGTGCACCGCATCCCGCAGGTGGCGACCTCAGTGGCGCTCTGGAACAAGGATCATGTGGAGCTTGGCGTGGTCAACATTCCCATGATGAACGAATGCTTCAGCGCGCAGCGCGGGCAGGGCGCGTACCTCAACGGCGCGCCCATAAGCGTGAGCAAGGCTGAAACTTTGGGCGATGCGCTGGTGGCCACGGGCTTTCCTTATGACTTTAGCGGGCGGCTCAACAGAATACTGGAACGCCTCTCCCTTGTGCTGCCCAAAAGCCAGGGCCTGCGGCGCATAGGCGCGGCGGCGGTGGATATGGCCTATGTGGCCTGCGGCAGGCTGGACATGTTTTATGAGGAAGGGCTGAAACCCTGGGATTTTGCCGCTGGCCTGCTGCTGGTGGAAGAAGCCGGGGGCAAGGTTACCAACTTGCGCGGCGAAGCCCTGCATTTTGGCGATGTGCTCATGGCCTCCAATGGGCTGGTGCATCAGGAAGCTGTTGATCTGCTTGGCCCCACAGCCGTATAAGACACAGCGCTGCACGGCCTGCGCGCAGGCTGCGGGCAGGTTTTACAACTGGCAGGTTTGCGCGCGGGTGCATTAAGGGCGTGCGGGCAGGTCAGCGCGGGCGCACAAGGCCAGACTGCACCGCCTGCCGCAAAAAGGGCGAAAGCAGTTCGCCAAAGTGCACGCCAAGGCCCCGCAGTTCGTCATAATCGACCAGCATGTGCTGATCCGGGTCGCGCACGGCGGCGGCAGCCAGCGAAGAGGGCATGCGGCCCTCATACAGCGCCACAAAGGCGTTGAAGTTGTCCGGCCCCGGCGGGGAAACGCCGAGCGGCAGTATGCGCCCTTCGTGGTTCCAGTCGCTGTTAAACAGCTCCTGCGCCTTGTGCTCGCTCGATTGCCCGGCGGGCAACCGCCCGAAGGACGAAAATCCCCAGCCAAGGCCAGGGCGGTGCGTCAGCAGGGCGCGCCCAAGCCGGTCGCGCACAAGCAGGCCCACTGCCCGGTGCCGCAGGTTCTGCCGCAGTATGTCCTCGCCTCGCATGATGCACAGCGGTATATTGTTGTGGTCTACAACCTCCTGCAAGTCAGGAGTGTTGCCTAATGAAGGATAAAGGCTGATTTTCATGAATGCTTCCACAGTGCGGGACGAACGCCTTCAGATGCTTGGGCCGCAGCATGCCGCCGCCATGTACGAGATTGAGCGCCAGTGTTTTCCTCTGCCCTGGTCAGAAGAGCAGTGCGCTGCCGCCTTTGGGCAAAAGGCTTTTTCGGCACTGGGAATGTTTCGGCATGAGGCGCTGATTGGCTATATATCAGTGTATCACACGCTGGATGAACTGGAAATACTCAATCTTGCAGTTTTGCCGGATGAACGTCGCAGAGGCCACGGGCGGCGTATATTGGGCGTGGTCTTGCGCCTTGCGCGTAAAATGGCTATAAACAAAATCTTGCTTGAAGTCAGAGTGGGCAACAGGCCCGCCATTTGTCTGTATGAGAGTTGCGGCTTCAAGCGAGAGGGCGTGCGCAAAAAGTATTATACCGATACTGGCGAAGACGCGCTCATTTATCTTTGTTCCATCTGATCCTTGAGGACGCCATGCAAAAAATATTTGCCGCCAACT
>NZ_DASQOG010000065.1:0-4088 GCF_035644575.1 Desulfovibrio sp.
CGCCGGGATGGCTGACCACCCGCTGGAACAGCGTTTTTTTTGCCCTGCTGCAACAGGGGCGCGGCAGAAGCGGTGGAGACAGTGCCAGCAAGGCAGACGCCAAGGCCCAGCACCAGCAGGGCTACAAGGCAGCAACGGCGAAACAGGGGCATGCAGTGCATAGTGAACTCCTCGCGGAATACAGCAATTCCAGGTCAAACTGCTCGGGGCCGCGTTTATTGCCAGTTTTGCAGCAGGGAGCGCGCCTCGGCATCACCCTTGGCCTCAAGGGCGCGGGCGTGTTCTTTCAGCGTATCCAGTGCCGCCTTGGCCTGAGGCTGGCCCTTTTGCAGGGCTTGATCGTACCAGCGCTTGGCCTGCGTGAGGTCGGCGGGGATGCTGCCGCGCGGCAGGGTGCTGGCGGGGTCGTAAAACTGGCCCACAAGAAACATGGCTTCGGCATCGCCTTTCTGCGCCGCGTCTTCCAGCAGCAAAAATGCGGCATCGCTTTCCTCGGGCTTGGCATCGGCCTTGCGCAAGGGCTTTGCCATGGCAAGACTCACATCGGGCAATGCCTGCCCGCGCAACTGCTCCCGCGCGGAAGCCAGCGGAGAAAGCGGCTGCTTGGCGGCATCCGCACCTTGTTGCCCGGCGTCTGCGGGTTTTGGCTGCGCCTGATCAGGGCTTTGGGGCTTGTCCGCATTCTGCGTCTGCGCCGGGAGCGTGGGCAGGGGGGCTTTTTCCGGCTCGCGCAGCATGAACCACCACGCGGCCACGCCAGCGGCAATGGCTGCAAGCACCAGCAGGATCACAAGCCCGGCCTTGCCGCCGGATTTGCCTTCCTCCTTGCTTGCCATTTCAAGCGGGGCTTCCTGCTGCTGGGACGCTTGCGGCTCCTCAAAAGCCAGGGGCGGCTCCGGTGATTCCAGCACTGGTTCCGGTTCCGGCTCGGGAGCGGGCGGCGCGACAGGCGGGGGAGTCAGCGGAGCGCCAGCGCCCATGCCGTGCCCGCCAGCGATATTGGAGTAAACAAGCGATTTTACGGCAAGGGCGCAACTGCCCACGCCGCGCAGGCTGATACGGTAGGCATCGAGGTTGTCCACCTCGTCCACCACCGCAGGCCCAACAGCCAGCCGCAGGCTGCCGCCGTCATTGTCCCAGGCATCAGGGGTGAGCAGGGTTTCGCTCTCCTGCCAACCACGGGGGCCAAGGCATTTGCCGTCAGATGCCCGCAATAGGGTAAAGCCGGGTTCGCTCACATCGCCTGCGTCAAAAATCTCGATGATTCCGTTACCGGGGCCGCGCCCGGTATCGGCTGAAATGCTGGCGCGCATGGGTTATCCTTTGAACGCCTGCAAAAGTTCACGCAGGCGGTTGTTCTGTTCAGGGTTGACGCTCTGCTGGCCGTCAAAATCCACATTGGCCATAACGCTGTAGGCCATGGCGCGCAGCCAGTCCGTATACCACAGGCGGTCATAGGGCGATTCTTCCTCGCCGATGCGGGGTTCGCCCTTGATTTCCTGCGGCGGATTAAACAGTGCCACGCTTTTGCCGCCAAAAACAACGGTGCGCCGCGTCTGATCCTTAAAACGGGGGTCAAAGCCCCACCAGTCCACAAAGGCATTGATGGCGTCCGCAGCAAGGCTCACCTGCTTCCACATGAGGCGCTCGCGGGCCATGTTGCTGAACGCCGAAGAGCGGCGCAGCTCAGCCTCCAGGTTTTCGCGCAGCTTGCAGCGCGCTGCGGCCTGCACAAGCTCGTGGCAGAACTGGTCAAGTTCCTTGGCTGGCAGGCCAAGCTGCCCCCTGACTTCCACATCGTTGCAGAGGTCGCGCAGCCGCTCTGTCCAGTGGTCCATGACCATCCCGGCGAAAACCTGGGCGGTGTCTCTGGCTTCCGCATCATCAGCATCCGTTGTTGGCGCTGGCGCAGGGGCGTCGTCTCCAAAAATGTCGCCTAGAATGTCGTTGGCGGAAACGCGCGCGCCCACAATCTGCGCTGGCGCGGCTGTCTGACCTTCATCCGGGCTTTGGCGAGCGTTGAGGCAGATTTCGTACAGGTCAAAGTCGCGCACCTGAAGGCGGCGCAAAAATTCGCCGAAGAGCTGCTTTTCCGCAACCTTGGCCATCTGCGAAACCAGCAGACGCGAGAGCTGCTCCTTTTGCCTGCGCAGTTCTTCCCTGTCGTCCGTGCGGTAGAAGGGCGCAAGCCCGGTGCTCAGGCGCTCGCATTTTTCGACAAGGCTGCCGCTGATCTGCTGCCGCTTGAGTTCGGGGTTGCACAGGGGCCGCAGGCTCTGGCGCAGCAGGCCCACGCCGCCGTCGTTGAGCGTCATGGCCGCCTGCCAGGCCCGTTCCGGGTCCGCCACATGCTTCTGCACCAGTGGCGATTGCATGAAGGACTGACGCACTTCTTCCACAAAGGCCTGCTGTTCCTGCCGGATGCCAGTTTCACGCCTGTCGGCGTAATCGAAAATGGCCTCGCACAAAAAGTTGGGATTGCGCAGCAAAAAGACATTGTTGAACGGGTGCCTGCCGTCCCAGTTTTGCGGCCAGTCGTGCACCTGACCGAAAAAGTTCACCAGCGAGGATTCCAGCCGGGTTGTCCAGCGGGTTTCCACAGAGGGCGATCCGGCCTTTTTTTCAAACTCCATGTCCATCTTGGTGAGCACAAAAAAGAGCGCTGGCGCTTTGCTGGCGCGCATCTCAGGCGTTTCGCCGTGAGTGGAGCATATCCATTCATACACGGCCTGCGGCAGATCCTGCACCTCCTGCGTGCTGGGTCCGATGCAGAGCAGCATGCTGGTAAGTTCTTTTTCTTCACGGTAGCGCTCAAAAAGATAGGCCACCTTGCCGCGCAAAAAGAGTTCCTTGAGCATATCCTTGCGACTGTCCAGCGCGGCGCGCAGATCGCTGAACTTGTAGCGCGCGCGGTAGCCGGGAAAATCCAGCAGGTCGGTGTGGTCAAAGAAGTCATCCGGCTTTTCACGCATGTAGATGGTGATTTCGGCCGTGAGGGCCGTCACCAACGCGCGTGGCAGGTCAGCCTTGCGGCCCTCCGCGCCCACAAGGGTCAGCATGTCTGTGGGCGGCTCGTTGAGGCCCTGCAACCGCGCCACGTCGATAATGCTGTTGCTGCGGGGTATGAGCGCGTCAATGGCGCAGCATGCTTCGGCAGCGTTGCCGAGCTGGCGCAGAGCCGCGCCAAGCTGTATATACACTGCCTGAAATTCCGGCACGCTGTCCCAGATCAGGCCCACGAGGCGGGCGCGGTCTTCCAGTTCCAGACGGGGGGCCAGTTCCATGGCCCGCACCCAGTAACCGTTTTGGAGCATCTGCACTCTGGGGCGCGAAATGAAGTTTTTATTCACATAATCGCGCAGCTCTTCCACATCGTCCAAACTCATGCCGCCGGGCACGGGCGCAGACTGGGCGCGGCCTTGCAGGCTCTCCAGCTCCTTGGCGAGGGCCTCGGCATTGGGGGCGTCCTTGTGGTCGCAGTCCGCATAGTACGTATTGGCGAGCACCCGGGCCACGTCAGTTTCTGAAAGCAGACGCAGACGGATGGGGTAGGCCTCGGTAACGCCCTCGGGCGGCGTGGTGGTAAAGCGCGTGACCAGCCCCGTGGACTCCTTGCCGCCCTCGGGGTTGATATCCTTGATGAAATTGAACGTCTGACCGCAAAAGTCGGCCAGAAGCACCTTGTCCGCATCGCTGGCAAGGGCCGAGATAAGGTAGGACTTGCCCGACTGGCTGGGGCCAAACACGCCCACGCACATCTTGCGGCGGGCAGCCTGCTCGCATTTGCCGAAAAAGCGGGCTGCATGGCGCAGATCCTTTTGCAGGGCCGTGCGTTCGTTGCCCACAAGCTCGGCATTGTCCTGAAGCCATGCCCCTGCGGAACGCGAAGTTTCCGCCAGTTCGCGGCAGTGCCGCGCTAAATCCATATCCTGCTGCTGCATAACCATCCTCAATTATCCGGCGTCGGTGACAATGCCCGTATCCAGCCAGTAGCCTTCGTCCAGTTTCAGGGTTTGCAGGCGGATTTCAAGATCGCGGCGGTCAACGCTGCGCTCCTGGCAATCCACGATGGAATCAATGCGGAACTC
>NZ_DASQOG010000066.1:0-23284 GCF_035644575.1 Desulfovibrio sp.
AGTGTTTGCCGACCCGGCTGACCGCGCCACTGCAGAATCCGACAGGGCCTTTACCCTGCGCATCCGTGACCGTGAGCGCCGCCTGATCCGCAAGATCCAGGCAGCCCTTACCCGCATTGACGATGGCACCTACGGGATTTGCGAAGACTGCGGCGATGACATCAGCGTTCCTCGTCTCAAGGCCCGGCCTGTGACGCGTTTGTGCATCAACTGCAAAGCCAAACAGGAAGAAGACGAACACCTTCGCGGCGATTAACGTCATTTCTTTGCCTTAAAGGCACTGTTTTTGTTGCTTTCGGCCAGGCGGGCGTTGCGCTCGCGCACTCCCGCTTGCGCCTGGCGGCAGGCATGATTCGGGCAGGCTCCCGGTGGTTCCGCTTTGCAGCGGGGTCTGGCGGACTGGGTCTACGAGACTTCCGGCCCGGTTCCAATGATCACACCATGCTCATGGGATATGCTGGCGAGGCTGTTGACCGAACCGTCCGCGCTTATGCCAGCCCAGCCTAAGGTCTGCCATCGGTTAGCACCTGGAACTGCGTTTGCCGCTGCGCCTGCGCACACGCTGGGCACGTTGTGCGGCCTTGTTTTCGGCATGGGAAGGCCTTTCCTCCCGCGCGAGCCGTCTGCCGCGCCTTGCCGCCTCGCCCCCCGTATAATCCCCAGCCATTCATCTTGCCCAGAAGCCGGTTTTTTCTATGGATGCCCATCTTTTCCGCCGTTTTTGTGAAGACCTGGCCCCCTTGCTCACTGGCGCAAGGGTGGAAAAAATTCAGGAACCTGCTGATGGCCTGCTGGCCCTCATGGTCTACAGCGGCGGGCGCAAGCGGCAGCTTTGCCTTCGCTTTGGGCGCAAGGAACCGTTCTGTTTTGTCACATCCCAACGCATCAGCGTGGGCCGCGCGCCTTCAGCGCCCATCATGCGGCTGCGCAAGTATGCCGCCGGTCGTCGTATTGTCGCCTGCGTGGCCCGCTGGAGCGAGCGCTGTTTGTGGCTATTGCTCGGCGGCGGCGCAGAAGCTCCCCAACTGCCGCCATTGCCCCAACAGGGGCAGGGTGAGGCAGGCTCGGAGCAATCCCCGCGTCTGACCTGGCTGCTGCTTGATCTGCGCGAAGGGCCTTCGCTCCGTTTTCTGGCCGAGAATGAATCGCCGGAAGACGAGCAGCCCGTCTGGCCTGAGCCTGCGCAACTGAGGGATGCCCTGACCAACTGGCGGCAGTGGCCTATACTTACCCCCGCCCTGCGCCGAACCCTTGCCTGCCTTGAAGAACCGGAACAGTGGGCCTTGCTGGAAGATTTGCGGGTGGGCGGCGGCGATGTATTCTGCTACGGCCCCAGCGCGTCTGACTCCGACAATGCCTCTGCACCGGCCATGCCACGTCCGGTACTCGCCATAAGCGCCTGGCCCCTGCCCCCGGAACAGCAAAGGGCCTTGCAGGGCAAGGATGCGGACGCTTCATCCATTGCTGAATATTGCGGGCCGGATGCCCTGAATCTGACCGAACTGTCAGGACAGGATATGGTGCTTGCCCGTCTGGCCCTGGATCAGGCGCGGGAGGCGGCCCAGCCCCTGGACAGGCGCGCGCGCAAGCTCGCAAAGCTGCTGGAAAAACTGCGCGAAGAAGAAAACCGCCTTGGCAAGATGATGGCCTGTCAGGCCGACGCTCTGGCTCTTCAGGCCGAATTGTGGCGCTGGCCTGCGGATTTTCGTGCGGCTTCCGTCACCGTGGAGGAAGCCCCGCACGGCCCGGCGCGGGAAATACCGCTGGATTTGCGTTTTTCAGTGCGCGAGCAAATGACCCGCCTTTTTCACACGGCCCGGCGCGGGCAACGCGGCATGGAGCATCTTGCTGTGCGGCGCGCAGCGCTGGAAGACGAACTGGCCTCCTTGCGCCAGGCCCGGCCCGGCAGCCTGCTGGGCGCCACTGCGGGCGCTGCCGATGAGGCGGCTCCCGCCGGGCGCGCGGTTGGTACCGGAATGGCCGCCACCCTGCCCAAAAATGTGCAGATGTTTATAAGTTCAGATGGGTTTGTGCTGCTGCGCGGCCGCGATTCCAAGGGTAATCTGGCCGCGCGCAAGCTTGCTGCCCCGCATGATATCTGGCTGCATGCGGAAAACGGCCCCGGTTCGCACGTGATTATTCGCCGCGCCCACGGTGGGCAGGAAGTGCCGCCGCGCACTCTTGACGAGGCCGGGGCGCTGGCCGCCTGCAAAAGCTGGCAGCGCGACGCCGCCCGGGCGCGTATTCAGTATGCCGAGGTGCGTCACGTCAAACCCATGCGCAACGCCCCTGCGGGCACGGTGCGCATAGACAAGTCGCTGCCCTCGCGCGAAGTTCCAGTGGATATTGCCCTTGAGGAAACGCTGCTGCCCCGGTAAAGAAGGGCAAGCCCCACGGGCGCATTATGGAGAGAGGTTTTCATGGATTTTACAGTTGAAGGCAAAGTCTTTCGGGCATGCGCCGTTGAGGCCCATGTGCTGACAGTTGGCCCCTGGCAGGCCTCAGCGCAGGAGCAGAGCATAGCGTCAAGCGGTGGTGCACCACTGCGTATGCCGCGTGGCCGCAAGCAATGGCAGTGTACTCTGATTCGGCTTGAAAACGGCGCGGAGGCGCAGTTGCCCCTTCCCGATTCCTGCCCTGTTGCTGTCGGCGACTGCCTGAAACTCGGTTGCCTTGGCCCGGCTGGCACCGTAGAGGGCGGCGATGGTACTGCTCTGGAAGTCTATGCCGTAAGCAATCATGCTTTAGGCTGGAAGCATGATTTTATTGACGCCGCAGCCTTGATGAAGCGCTGCGATGTGCGCGTTACCGAATATGACCTGGAATCCTACCCTCTGAAAAAGGTCTGCAAGGTCAGCGTCATTGTCTTTCTGGTGGGGCTGGTCTGTTTCAGCTTTCTCATGCATCTGTTTACAGAGAACATGGATGAGCTTGCGCGCCGTCTGCCCGAGGCTCTGTATATGAGCGCCAAGTTCGGGGGCATTGCCGCCCTGGTGGTAGCTGTTGGTGGTGGCCTGTATATGAAAAGCTCCAACGACTACAATCGCAGAAAGAAGCTTGATGCCTATTGCCAACAGTTTGACCATGCCATGCAGCATGCAGTCGGTGCAGACAGCTAACATTTTTCACATCCGTCCAATCTTGCAATAGCGCAAAAGGCCGCCTCCTTTCGGGGGCGGCCTTTGACATGCAATCAGGCAAAAGTAAGGGGGCTTACTTTTTCAGCACTTCCACCGTGGCAAGGGCGATCTGGAGCTCTTCGTTGGTGGGGATGATGATCACGGGGATCTTGCTGTCCGGCGTGGTGATGATGCGCGCGCCGGGCTTGCGGGTGCTGTTTTCTTCCTTGTTCAGCTTGATGCCGAAGGCTTCAAGGCCTTCGCAAACCATGGCGCGGACGATGTCGTCGTTCTCGCCGATGCCGGCGGTGAACACCAGGGCGTCCACATTGCCTTCAAGCAGGAAAAAGTAGGAACCAAGGGTCTTTTTGATGCTGCGCACAAGCAGCTTGAGGGCCAGCTCGGCGCGTTCGTTGCCCTTGTCCACCTGGGCATGCACATCGCGCATGTCGGTGTAGCCGCACAGGCCAAGCAGACCGGACTTCTTGTTCATCAGGGTGTCGGCTTCGGAGGGGCTGAGGCCCTTCTTTTCCATGACAAAGGGCACGATGGCGGGGTCAATGGTGCCGCAGCGGGTGCCCATCACAAGGCCTTCCAGCGGGGTGAGGCCCATGCTGGTGTCAAAGCACTTGCCGTTTTTCACGCAGCTCATGGAAGAGCCGTTGCCGAGGTGCATGGTGATGGAGCGCAGCTCGGAAAGGGGCTTGCCAAGGAACTCGGCGGTGGCGTTGGCGATGTACTTGTGCGAGGTGCCGTGGAAGCCGTAGCGGCGGATGCGCAGTTCTTCGTACAGCTCGTAGGGCAGAGCGTACATGAAGGCTTCCTTGGGCATGCCCATGCCGAATTCGGTATCGAACACGGCCACGTTGGGAACGCCGGGGAAGAGCTTTTCAGCCACTTCAATGCCCATGAGGTTGGCGGGGTTGTGCAAGGGGCCGAGCACGGCGCATTCTTCCACAATCTGCTTCACGCGCTCATTCACCAGCACGGGATCGCTCACGGCTTCGCCGCCGTGCAGCACGCGGTGACCGATGGCGTAAATTTCGCTCTTGTCTTTGATAACGCCCTTGTCGGCGTCGGTCAGCAGAGCGATGACCAGTTCCATGGCTTCCACATGGGTGGGGAAGAAGGCCTCGCGAACAAGCTTTTCTTCCTTGTCCGTATCGGGGGCGATTTTGTGGGTGAGGCGTCCGCCTTCCTGACCGATGCGTTCGGCAAGGCCGGAACAGAGCACGCTGCGCGTGTCCATTTCCAGCAACTGATACTTGCAGGACGAGGAACCCGCGTTAATCACCAGAATTTTCATAACTCTTCCTTTCCTTGAACTTGTTTATTCTGATCGCGGGCCGGCAGTTTGTGGCGCATGCCTTGCGTCAGTAATGTTTTTGCGGCGGCAGGCTTTATGCGGCGGTTTGCCCTGTCGGGCAAACCGCCGAAAGCTCATGTCAGCCGGGGCTGAGTATCTGCTACTATTTCTGCGCGGCCTTTTCGGCAGCGGCCTGAACCGCAGTGATGGCCACGGTGTTGACGATATCGGGCACGGTGCAGCCGCGCGAGAGATCGTTGACAGGCTTGTTCAGGCCCTGGAGCACGGGGCCGATGGCCACCGCGCCAGCAGCGCGCTGCACGGCCTTGTAGGTATTGTTGCCGGTGTTGAGGTCAGGGAAGATGAACACCGTGGCCTTACCGGCAACCTTGCTGTCGGGCATCTTGGTTTTGGCAACCGAGGGGTCGATGGCAGCGTCGTACTGCAAGGGGCCTTCCAGTGCGAGATCGGGGGCCATTTCCTGCGCGATCTTGGTGGCTTCCACCACAACGTCCACGTCCGCACCCTTGCCGGAAGTACCGGTGGAGTAGGAAAGCATGGCAACGCGCGGCTCGATGCCAAACACCTTGGCCGTGTGGGCCGAGGCAATGGCGATTTCAGCCAGTTGCTGCGCAGTGGGGTTGGGGTTCACGGCGCAGTCGCCAAAAGCCAGCACGCGATCCTTGAGGCACATGAGGAAGACCGAGGAAACCACGGTGAATCCGGGTTTGGTCTTCACAAATTCAAAGGCCGGACGGATGGTGTGGGCCGTGGTGTTGACCGAACCGGAAACCATGCCGTCGGCATCGTCCTTCTTGACCATCATGGTGGCAAAGTAGGTGGCGTCGGTCATGGTGTCGCGCGCCTGCTCAGGCGTAATGCCCTTCTTTTTGCGCAGTTCGTAATAGGTATTGGCGTAGTCTTCAAACAGCTCGGATTTCACCGGGTCGATGAGTCGGGCCTTGGCAATGTCCAGGCCAAAGGCGCTGGCCTTGGAGCGGATTTCTTCCACATCGCCAAGCAGGATGATTTCGGCCACATCACGGCGCAGAAGGATATCCGTTGCGCGCAGGATGCGTTCCTCGGTGCCTTCGGCCAGCACGATGCGCATCTTGTTGGCCTTGGCGCGCTGGATCAGCTCGAATTCAAACATCATGGGCGTGATGCGGCTGCTGCGCTCGCCGCCAATGCGGTTTTCGATTTCCTTGCCGTTGACGTACTGTTCAAAGAGGCCCAGCACGCTGTTGATCTTGCGCAGATCGCCCGGTTCAATGGGGGCGATGATGCTTTGCAGGGCCATAAAGGCCTTGTAGGTGTGGTGCGGCGTCAACAGGATGGGCAGGGGCGAGCCTGTCCAGCCTTCAATGAATTTGCAGACGTTTTCGGAGGGACGGATGCCCCCGGTCAGCAACACGCCCGCAATGTCGGGAGTAGAAGACGACAGGCGCGAGGCAATGGCCGCCAGGAGCACGTCGGCGCGGTCGCCAGGGGTGACGATGAGCTGATCTTTGGCAATGTAGTTGAGCACATTGTCCACATGCATGGCGGCGATAAGGTAGTCGCCCACCAGCGCGTCCAGGCGTTTTTCGCCAAACAGCACTTCCGCGTCCAGTCCCTTTTTCACGTCAGCCATGGTGGGCTGGCCGATGGTGGGGTCGTTGGGAACGGAGAAAATCAGGGCAGGGCTGTCCTGCGTGCTGAAGTGGGCGCGCAGTTCGTCCAGTTCTGTCTGCGTGAGGTTGCGGCGGTTCACAATGGTGGCAACCACGTCCAGCGCATAGGGTTCAAGGCTGTCCATGGTGATCTGGAGCGAATCACGAATGTCTTCGGCGCTCACATTGTAGCCGCTGGTAACCAAGAGAACCGGGCAGCCAAGGTTGGCCGCGATTTCGGCATTGAGTTCAAACTCGAAAACCGGGTCTTTGGCAAGAAAGTCGGTGCCCACGCACACAACGAAATCATAGGTTTCCAGCAGCTTTTTGTACTTCTGGATGATGTTTTCGATGAGCAGATTGCGCGAACCCTGATTGATGATCTGGCGGGCTTCGCGCTGGGTGTAGGCGAAGGTGTCGGCGTAATCCATCTTGAGCTTGAAGTATTCAAGCATCAGATGGATGTCGGGGTCGCGGTCGTCCCACAGAGGTTCGTTGATGATGGGACGGAAAAAGGCCACCTTGCGCATGCTGCGGGTGAGCAGCTGCATGGCCCCAAGGGCGATGGCGCTCTTGCCCGTCATGGGCCCGGTGGCGGTGATGTATAGACCGTTGTGCATAGTGCCTCCCCTGCTGTGCCGGCAGGCTGGCGGTATTAACGCGAAAAGGGCGCGAGGGCTTTCCTCGCGCCCAGGCCTTTAACCATTGATCCCAAGCGTGTGACGTAGCCCGCGCCCGCAGCAGCGGGCTGCCCCCCGGAGAGGAGCCAGATGCTGTCGGGCGCGGGTAGTCATAACGTCAGGCCTCTCTACTCGGCGCTGGTGCCGGGGTAGGGCAGATCAGCCAGCTGCTTGAGCATGGCGTAGCGTTCCGTATAGGCTTCGGCCAGTTCGGCGCGCAGCTTCTTGGAGACTTCGGGAGCCATCTTTTCCAGAGAGGCAAAACGGGTCTCGCCGCCCAGGAATTCCTGAATGTCAGCAGAAGGAGCCTTGCTGTCGAGCTGGAAGGGATTTTTCTTTTCCTTGGACAGTTCGGGGTTGTAGCGGTACAGGGGCCAGTAGCCGGAAAGCACGGCCATCTTGGCTTCTTCCTGGCTCTTGCCCATGCCCTTGCGCAGACCCTGGTTGATGCAGGGAGCGTAAGCGATGATGAGCGAGGGTCCCTTGTAGGCTTCGGCTTCACGGAAGGCCTTGAGCACCTGCTGCTTGTCCGCGCCCATGGACACGGAGGCAACGTACACATAGCCGTAGGTCATGGCCATGCGGCCAAGGTCTTTCTTGCCGGTGCGCTTGCCTGCGGCGGCAAACTGGGCCACGGCGCCAAGCGGGGTGGCCTTGGAGGACTGACCGCCGGTGTTGGAGTACACTTCGGTATCCATCAGCAGCACGTTGATGTCGTCGCCGCTGGCGAGGACGTGGTCAAGACCGCCGTAACCGATGTCGTAGCCCCAGCCGTCGCCGCCGAAGATCCACACGCTCTTCTTGGTGAAGAGGTCGTCCATGTGCCACAGTTCATGGGCCAGGGGGCTGTCAAAGCCTTCCAGATTGGCCATGATCATTTCGCCGTGCTTGCGGGAGCCTTCGGCATCGTCCTTGTTGTCCAGCCAACCCTGGAGGGCGGCCTTCAGTTCGGGAGAAGCGGATTCTTCCTTCAGGGCTTCCTGAACCTTCATGGCCAGCAGGCCACGGCGCTGTTCGTAGGCAATGCCCATGCCGCAGCCGTATTCGGCGGCGTCTTCAAACAGGGAGTTGCCCCAGGCCGGGCCAAAGCCGTCCTTGTTGGTGCAGTAAGGCGTGGTGGGCGAAGAAGCGCCCCAGATGGACGAGCAGCCCGTGGCGTTGGCCACGATCATGCGTTCGCCGAACATCTGGGTAAGCACCTTGACGTAAGGCGTTTCGCCGCAACCAGCGCAGGCGCCGGAGAACTCGTGCAGGGGCTGCTGCAGCTGCGAACCCTTGACGGTGTCGCGAGCCATGAGCTCGTCCTTGAGCGTGATGTTGGCTTCGGCGTAGGCCAGATTTTCCTTCTGGGTGGGCATCTGGGTGTCAAGGGGCTTCATAACGAGAGCCTTGACCTTGGCGGGACACACTTCGGCGCAGGAGCCGCAGCCCAGGCAGTCTTCGGTGTACACCTGAATGCGGAACTTCATGCCCTTGAGTTCTTTGCCGATGGCGTCCTTGGTCACAAAGGACGCGGGCGCGCCGGCCAGTTCTTCCTCGGTGGCGAGCACCGGGCGGATGGCGGCGTGGGGGCACACAAAGGAGCACTGGCAGCACTGGATGCAGTTTTCAACCTGCCATTCGGGCACGTCAATGGCGCAGCCGCGCTTTTCGCAAGCGGCGGTGCCAAGGGGCATGAAGCCAGCCGGATCCATGGCGGACACGGGCAGCTTGTCGCCCTGCTGGGCCAGAATGGGACGCACAACGGCGCTGATGTATTCGTCGTCATCGCAGTGGCAGGCAGCGGCGCCTTCGGTGGCAGTGGCCCAGGAAGCGGGGTATTTCACTTCTTCCAGAGCGTCCATGCCCTTGTCCACGGCGGCGATGTTCATGTTGACGATCTTGTCGCCCTTGCTGCCGTAGGTTTTCTTGATGGATTCCTTGAGCAGGCCCACGGCCTTTTCAAAGTCAAGCACATTGGCAAGCTTGAAGAAGGCAGTCTGCATGATCATGTTGATGCGGCCGCCGAGGCCCACTTCCTGGGCAACCTTGACGGCGTCCACGTTGTAGAACTTCAGCTTCTTGCGGGCGATGACGCGCTTCATGGAGGCGGGCAGGTGCTTTTCCATGTCGGCAAGCGACCAGTTGGAGTTCAGCACAAAGGTGCCGCCTTCCTTGATGCCTTCAAGAATGTCGTACTGGGTCACGTAGGCGGCCTTGTGACAGGCAACGTAGTCGGCCTTGGTGATCAGGTAGGAAGAGGTGATCTGTTCCTTGCCGAAGCGCAGGTGCGACACGGTGAAGCCGCCGGACTTCTTGGAGTCGTAAGCAAAGTAGGCCTGAGCGTAGAGATCGGTGTTGTCGCCGATGATCTTGATGGCCTGCTTGTTGGCGCCCACGGTGCCGTCAGCGCCGAGGCCGAAGAATTTGCACTGCACGGTGCCAGCGGGCACGGTGTCGATTTCTTCTTCCACGTCAAGCGACGTGTAGGTGACGTCGTCGTTGATGCCCACGGTGAAGTGGTTCTTGGGCTGAAGGGCCAGCATGTTGTCGTACACGGCCTTGGCCATACCGGGGGTGAAGTCCTTGGAGCCCAGGCCGTAGCGGCCGCCCACCAGTGTGGGAGCTTCGCCCTTTTCGAGGAAGGCGGTGCAGACGTCCTGATACAGCGGATCGCCAAGAGCGCCGCTTTCCTTGGTGCGGTCAAGCACGGTGATGCAGGTCACGCTGGAAGGCAGGGCGCGCAGCAGATGCTCGGTGGAGAAGGGGCGGAACAGGTGCACCTTCACGAGGCCCACGCGCTGACCCTGTGCGTTGAGGTACTTCACGGTTTCTTCAATGACTTCACAGGAAGAACCCATGGAAACGATCACGCGGTCGGCTTCGGGGTGGCCCACGTAGTCAAAGAGGCGGTACTTGCGGCCGGTGATGGACTCGACCTTCTTCATGTTCTCAAGCACGATGCCGGGCACGGCGTCGTAGTAGAGATTGGAAGCTTCGCGGTTCTGGAAGTAAATGTCGGGGTTCTGGGCGGTGCCGCGAATGTGCGGATGCTCGGGGTTCATGGCGGTGGCGCGGAATTCGGCCACCTTTTCCCAGTTCACCAGGGGGCGGATGTCTTCGTAATCAATGGTTTCGATTTTCTGCACTTCGTGGGAGGTGCGGAAGCCGTCAAAGAAGTGGCAGAAGGGCAGGCTGGAATCGATGGCGGAAAGGTGCGCAACGAGGGCCAGGTCCATGCATTCCTGCACGGAGGAGGAAGCCAGGAAGCAGAAGCCGGTCTGACGGGCGGCCATCACGTCCTGGTGGTCGCCAAAGATGGACAGGGCATGGGAGGCCAGGGCGCGAGCCGAAACATGGAAAACGCCGGGAAGCAGTTCACCGGCGATTTTGTACATGTTGGGGATCATGAGCAGCAGACCCTGGGAAGCCGTGTAGGTGGAGGTGAGGGCGCCTGCGGAAAGCATGCCGTGCACAGCGCCAGCGGCGCCGGCTTCGGACTGCATTTCGCGCACATTCACGATCTGGCCGAGCAGGTTTTTGGTGCCCTTGGCAGCCAGCTGGTCCATGACTTCGCCCATGACGGACGAGGGGGTGATGGGGTAAATGGCTGCCGTTTCCGACAGAGCGTAGGCAATGTGCGCGGTGGCGTTGTTGCCGTCCATAGTTTTCATATGAGCCATCTGTTCCTCCTTGGCGCCCACAGGCGCGCAATGTTTTTACAAAATCAGCGTGGGTCGGATCGGCCCCTGAGATAAGGCCCCGCACTTGGCAGGGACGGGCAACGGCTAGTGCCGTGAAGTGAACACAAAATGGAGGCTGGGAGTGGAATCGTGGTAGAAAAACCCTACCCAATCCGCCTTTTCGCGTCCACCAAAAAAGCTTGGTATCACTTGTTTTGGAGCCTTGCTGCACACCCTCGTCTGCCCCGACGGAATGCGCGTTTTTGCGCTTACCATAAAATTGTTTGTTTGAACAGTTTAATAGGGGGCGCAACAAAAAAAAATGTGACAGACGCAACATGCGGAAAATAGTGATGAATTGTGAAAACCGACAAGGTGGTTTGGGCCATGCCCGATGGGAAAACCTATGATGACGGCACGTTGGAATGTGCAAGGCAAATGAAAAAAATGTTACAAATGTTTTCGTGCAGAAAACTTGGGGGCTTGCCCCTGATTCAATGTTACGGATTTTGGACGCTAGCGGACTGAACCCTTGCTGCGCCTCCGGTGGTAATCCGCCAGCGAAAATCCGGCCTGCGGGCAGTTCGCTGAGCTGATTATGGCAGAGTTCGCAGGGTGGAGAAAGCCCGTGCCCGATTGAAACGGGGGAGGAAGCCTTTTGCAAGGTTCCTCCCCCAAAAGCGTTCAGGTTCGTTCTTCTCTGACGGGCATGTTACAGAGAAAGGCCCATCTTGATGACCGCCTGCATGCCGCCTGTGGAGTTGACCACGTTGGTCACGCCGTTGCGGGCCAGCACCAGCAGGCTGTCATAGGCGCGCAGACCCGTGTTGCAGATAATGGCAACCGGGCGGTCCTTGGGCACCTCGCTGATTCTGGCGGCGATTTCTTCCAGCGGCATGGCGTGCCAGTCGGGATGCTTTTCCTGCACTGCCTTGCCTGCCGCCGCAGGGCGGGAATCAATAAAGAATACGTGGTTTTCGCTACGCTTCTTCCACAGATCCATGAACTGGTCGGCGGTCACGGGGGTGAAGCGCCCGGAGAGGGCGTTGTCGGCCACGTTGGCAACCACGTTGACCACGTCCATTGCCGAGGCAAAGGGCGGGGCGTAAGCGATTTCAAGGTTGGAGATGTCTTCCACCGTGGGCTTGGAATACTGCAGGGCTGCGGCCACCGCATCAATGCGGGCCTTGAGCGAATCCGGGTCGGCGCAGGCGCCCTGAATGCCCAGCACCCGGCTGGTGGCCTTGTCTACCACCAGCTCAAGGCTCATCATGGATTTTTCGGGGTAGAAGTGGGCGTGGTCGAGCTGCTCCACGCTGACGCTCATGGCGTCAAAGCCTTCCTTGCGGGCGCGTTCAACCGTGAGGCCCACGCCGCAGAAGGAAAGACCAAAGAGTTTGACGGCCCAGGAGCCCACGAAGCCGGGGAATCTGGCATTGCCGCCAGCAAGGTTGGTGCCGATGATGCGGCCCTGGCGGTTGGCCATGCTGCCCAGGGGCAGGTAGCCGATCTTGCCGGTGATGATGTTCTTGATGGCCACGCAGTCGCCGCCCGCATAGATGGAGGGGTCGGTGGTGCGCATGTGCTCGTCCACCACCACCGCACCAAAGGGGGCCACTTCCAGCCCGGCATCCTTGGCAAGCTGCCCGTTGGGGATAAAGCCCGCAGCAAAGATCACCAGCTGGGCGGGGATTTCGCGCTTGTCCGTGACCACCTTGGTGACGGTGCCGTTTTCGCCTTCAAGGCGCAGCACTTTTTCAGAGGTGAACACGTCAACCTTGTGGGTCAGGCAGTCGTTGGCGGCCATAAGCGAAAGAGGCTGGGAAAGCACGCCGGGCAAAATCTGATCCATCATTTCCACAACGCTGACTTTCACGCCCCACATGTCGGCCAGGGCCACGGCAGCCTCAAGGCCGATGAAGCCGCCGCCCACAATGACCGCCTCGCTCACCTTGCCCTCCTGGCAAGCAGCGCGGATGGCTCCGGCGGCTTCAAGGCGGGTCAGGGAAAGCACGTTTTTCAGATCCTTGCCGTCAATGGGGGGCACGCGCGGGCTTGCGCCTGTAGCCAGCACCAGCTTGTCGTAAGGCAGTTTTTCTTCCTTGCCGGACACAACGTCTTTGACCAGCAGGGTTTTGGCAGCGCGGTCAATGGCCAGGGCGCGCGTCTGGGTGCGTACGGTGATGCCCTTCATATCGCGGAAAAATTCGGTGTCGCGCACGGTATGATAGGGGGTGGAGCGCAGATCGTCGAGATTCTGTATTTCACCGGACACGTAGTAGGGGATGCCGCAACCGCCGTAGGAAATGAAGACGTTTTCGTCCACGAGCATCACTTCCGCATCGGGCATGAGGCGCTTGCAGCGGCAAGCCGCCTTGGGCCCCAGGGCAACACCACCAACTACCAGAATTTTTTCAGACATATCCGGGCTCCTTAGTGAAGAGTTATGAGCAAATGAGCATTACTGAGATATATGAGCATTCAAGGCAAGAATGCAAGGACAATTCCTGTTTTTAGAAACAGCCCCTAACGCCCGCGAAAACGGCGCTGGTCGCCCACGCGCACGGTTATCCGTTCATTATCCATATATTCCAGCAAGGCGATCAGATATTTGCGCGAAAGTCCCAGGAGTTCTTTCAGGCCGCCCACATCAAGATTGTCGTGAGTGGTGAACCAGCCGCGCACACGTTCAAGAATATCGGCCAGGGCCGGGCCGTGGTAATACAGGCCGTCCTTGATCTTGACCAGTTCGCCAGCCTCACAGAGCAGGCGCAGCACCGGGGCGGCCTCCTTGGGCGTGACGCCAAGTTCTTCGAGCACGTCCTTGGCGTTGGGCGGGGTCAGCCCCGCGCTTGCATGCGCGTCCAGAAGCTTTTGGCGCAAGCCCGCCTGATCGGCGGCCAGGCTCACCGTATGCGATTGCAGGCGCAGCCCCTCGCCTTCAGTGACCAGATCGCCCTGCTTGAGGGCCTGATCCAGCACTTTTTGCACCAGCTTGGGGGGCAGGTTGCGGCTCCAGCCTGTGCAAAGGGCTCCCCGGGTGAATCCGGGTTTGAGAGGCTCACGGCGGTGCAGGTCAGCCCCGCGCTCAAGACTGGCTGCCAGCAGTTTTTCAAAGGGAATTTTGCCGATCCAGCAGCGGTTTTCCTTGTCCCAGCAGAGGGCGTCGCCACGGGTGGAAAGCAGTTGCAGCGCCGCCTCCACAGCGGATCGGGCAAGGCCCGTCAGGGCGCGCAGCCGCGCTTCGTCAGCACCTTCAATGCCGCGCAGGGTCAGTGCGCCGCGCACAAGCGCGGCCCTGGCCTCATCGCGAGCCTTGGCTTCGGCCTTGCCGCCGCCAATGGCTTCTGCCGCGTCGCGCAGTTCGGGCAGCTCCTGCAACAGCCGCATCTTGTCGGCCAGTTCAGGGTCTTTGGCGCGCAACTCGGGCGGCAGAGGGCTGACCAGCAGCCCGCCAGCAACCGTGCGCAGGGGCGAATAGGCCCGCAACACGCAGTGGTCGCCAAATACGCCCACCATGGGCTCCTTGAAGCGCAGTTCCGCCAGCGCGGTTTCACCGGGGGCCAGCTTGTCCCTGTCGCGAAAGACCACCCGCGCCGCGCATTCGCGCGTACCGTGGTGGAAATGGATTTCCACCCTTTGCCGCATAGCTCTTGGGGCGGAGGAAAGGCAGGTGAGCCTGACCAGCCAGCGGTTGGAGGGGAACAGTTCGCCGGGGCGGGCCAGCACAAAGCCGCGTTCGATTTCCTCCACATCCAGCCCTTGCACGTTGACGGCGCAGCGCTGGCCCGGTTGCACCGAATCGGCGGCCTTGCCATGACGTTGCAGCCCGCGCGCGCGGGTGGGCAGATCGGGAGGCATGAAACGCAGATCGTCACCAAGGTTGCACACGCCGGAAATGACAGTGCCTGTCACAACGGTGCCATGCCCCTTCATGCTGAATACGCGGTCTACAGGCAGGCGAAAGATATCGCTGCGCCGTTGGGCGGGCAGCTCGGCAGCCATGCGCGCAAGGTGGTCGCGCAGCGTGTCCACGCCATCGCCTGTGGTCGCGGAAACGGGGAAGATGGGCGCTCCGTCAAGAAAGGTGCCTTGCAGGAACCCGCGCACTTCTTCCTGCACCATTTCGAGCCAGTCGGCGTCCACCATGTCTGTCTTGGTGAGGGCCACAAGCCCGGTGCGTATGCCCAGCAGGGAGCAGATTTCAAGATGCTCGCGCGTCTGGGGCATGATGCCTTCGTCTGCGGCAATGACCAGCATGACAAAGTCCACGCCTGCCGCGCCAGCCACCATGTTTTTGACAAAGCGTTCATGGCCCGGCACATCCACGATGCCCAGCCGCTCGCCGCCAGGAAGATCAACCCAGGCGAAGCCAAGTTCAATGGTGATTCCCCGACGTTTTTCTTCTTGCAGGCGATCACAGTCGATGCCTGTAAGCGCCCGCACCAGCGAAGTTTTGCCGTGATCTATATGCCCTGCCGTGCCTAGCACTACTGCCATAAAAGCTCCTTGGTGGTCTTGGGCCGAGTTTACACTCTGGCAAGCGCCTTTGCAAACAGCGCCCGCCCGGAAACGTAAAGGGGACCCCTTGTGTAAAGGAGTCCCCTTGAAAACGGCAAAAGCGGCAGGAAGCTTTTAGGCCTGACCCTGCTCCCTGGCCTTGATGAGGGTCATGGCCCTGTGGGCCAGCTGGGTCACTTCCGGCTTGGAAATCTGGTCGTCCGCACCCACGCTCACGCCCTTGTGGCGCAGCTTTTCGGTAATGAGTGAAGAAAAGAGCAGTACCGGCAGCTTTTTAAGCATGGAGTCTTCCTTGATGCGCAAGGTGAGATTGAGGCCGTCCATGACCGGCATTTCGATGTCTGAAACCACCACATGCACGAAGTCAGTGATGGGGCGGTTGCCTTCTTCGGCGCTCTTTTTGAAATCCAGCAGACGATCCCAGGCCGCGCGTCCGTTGGAAACAACTTCAACGGTAAAGCCCGCCTTTTCCAGCAGGTCGCGCTGCATTTCGCGGATAAGGGCGGAGTCGTCGGCCACAAGGGCGCGGTAGCCTTCATTCGTCCAGTCTTCACCCAGATCGTCAAGGCGCAGGCCCAGCTTGGGATTGAGGTTGGCGACCACCTTTTCAAGGTCGAGGAGAAAGATGATGCGGTCTTCAAGTTTGACCACGCCGATGACCGTATTGTTGGATACGGCGGCAACGTATTTGTTCGGCGGTTCAACCTGCTCCCAGCTGATGCGGTGAATGCGGTTGACGCCGGAAACCATGAAGGCCGTGGTGACGTTGTTGAACTCCGTCACAATGGTTTTGGGCTGTTCTTCTTTCGCCGGATGGGTTTTGCCCAGCCACATGGCCAGATCCACCAGCGGAATAATGCGCGAACGCAGGTTGAAAGCACCGAGCACGCTTGGGTGCTGCACTTCGGGCAGCGCCGTCACCTTGGGCATGCGGATAATTTCAAGCACCTTGGCCACGTTGACGCCGTAGTAGCCGCGATAGGGCTTGGCGGGAACGGGTTCGCCATTTTCGTCCAACTGCGGCGCATCGGCAGAAGGAGGGGTGAATTCTTCAAGATAGAATTCCACCACTTCCAGCTCGTTGGTGCCGGCTTCCAGCAGAATATTGGTCTGGGCCATGCTGCCTCCAGAAAAGTACCGCTTCAGGAGCAAACGGGATTAAAGTGACTGCAGCCACAAATGAGCCGCGTCAATAAGACTTTTCGGCGTAGATGCGCCAGCCGTTAGACCTGCACGATTTTTTTGCGAAAAATTTTCTGCGGCCAGTTCCTCGACACGCTCCACAAGGTAGGTGTCGATGCCGTTCAAAGAGGCCACATCAGCCAGTCTGCGGGTGTTTCCGCTCTGCCTTCCGCCTATGATTACCATGACATCCACACAGGAGGCAATGTTGCGTGCCTCCTCCTGCCGCTCGCGGGTGGCGTCGCAAATGGTGGAAAGCACCACAAGGTCAGCAATGCGCGTGCGCAGATCTTCCACAATTTCCTGAAATATCTGTCGATCCTGAGTTGTCTGCGAGGCCAGCACATAGGCCTTGTTTTCGGCAAGGTGCAAGGATTCAAGTTCTGCCGCCGTGCCGAAAACATGGGCCGGGCCGCAGGCGTAAGAAACCAAGCCTCGCACCTCTGGGTGATCCGCCTCGCCAAAAAGCAGCAGGGTTGCGCCCTCAGCGGTGGCCCGCCCGATGGAAAGCTGGGCTTTTTTCACCTTGGGGCAGGTGGCGTCCACAATATCGGCCCCGCTTTGCTTGACCTGCTCCTCAACCTGCCGCGTGATGCCGTGCGCGCGGATAACCGCCACGTCTCCGGGGTGCAGTTGCGCGGCCTCCTTGACGCAGACCACGCCGCGCGACTCATATTCCGCCAGAACCTGCGGATTATGGATGATAGGGCCAAGGGTGCAGATGCGGGTCGTCTCGGGGGCGCCCCCCTTGCGCTCCAGCGCAGTGTTAAGCTTTTGCAGGGCAAGGCTCACGCCCATGCAAAAGCCCGCTGTTTTGGCGCGGTAAACATCCATCATGGTTCTCCTTCAAAGGGGGGCTTTCATGCGTGGAGCCGTGACGGCACTGCCCCTCGCCTGACCCCAACCACCAACCTTAAAATTTTATCTGTATGCGATACTGCATTGCAGAGGCGCAGCAGGCGTGATCGCACACACCTTTGTTCCTTGCTAGGCGGGGCTTCCCAGAAAAATATCCAGTAACCGGTCAAGCTCTTCCCAATCATTACAGCGGCACAGCTCCTGACGCAAGGCCCGAGCGCCGGGCAGGGTGCGCACATAGCGCGGCACCACGGAGCGCATTTTCCACAGGGCGGCCTTGCCGGGGCAGTGGGCGCGGGCAAGCTCCAGATGCCGGGAAATCATGGCCCGCAAACGGGGGGCATCGGCCTGAACCGGAGCGTTCCCGGCCAGCAGGGCTGCGTGGTCGGCAAAGATGGCAGGATTGTGCATGGCCCCACGGGCGTACATGACGCCGCTGGCCCCGGTGCTCTTAAGGCAGTTCACGCCGTCTTCCGCGCTAAAGAGATCACCGCTGGCGAGCAGGGGAATTGTCAGGCGTTGGGCCAGCATGGCAATGGCCTCCCATTGCGCGGTGCCGCCAAAACCCTGACGGGCCGTGCGGGGGTGCAGGGTCAGCCAGCCAGCGCCCGCATCCTCAAGCCGCAAGGCCAGATCTGGCAGCACCGGGCGGGCGTCGTCCAGGCCCAGGCGTAGTTTGAAGCCCACGCGTCCACGGCCAGCGGCCTCAATCATGGCGCGGGCCACAACAAGAACGTTTTCCGTATCGCCCAGCATGGCCGCGCCCGCACTCTGGCGCAAGACCTTGGAAACAGAACAGCCCATGTTCAGGTCAAACCAGCCAAAGCCGGACTCACGCAACAGCTCCACCGCGCGCCTGAGAAAGGATGCCTCCGCGCCGAAAAGCTGCACTACCAGAGGCTGGTCTTCGGGCAGGGTCATGAGCAGCTCGTTGGTGCCAGGGCTTTCATAAACAAGGCCCTTGGCGCTGACCATTTCGGTAACACACACGGCTGCGCCGTATTCGCGGCAGAGCAGACGAAAGGGCAGATCGCTGTACCCGGCCAGCGGGGCCAGCCAGGGATGCTCGGGGCCAAAGGGCAGGGAATCAGGGTTTGCGGGGCAGGTGGGCAGTTGAAAAACCTTGGTCACGGGCGCTCCTTGGTCACGCGCGGCGGTTCGGCGGAAATTTCCGCAGGGGCGGTTTGTTCGGCGGGCAGCTCGTTGCCGTGGGGATCCAGCGCCACGCGGGCAGACTGCGCCATACATTTCGGGCTGGGGCTGGCGGGGGCAGGCGCGGTTGTCTGCACGGCTTGCTCTGGCTGCGCGCTGGTGACATCTGCGTCTACGGTCGCGCACTGGGCATCGCTGCATGCAAAACGGTTCAGCATGGCTGCGGCCAGCCGCAGGCCTTCGCCAGTGGTGTCGGCCACAAAGCCGTTGCTGAGATAATCCAGAAGGCCTGTGCGCCGCAAGATGGTACGCACAGAGGGGCTGCCCACCACCAGAATGACCGGCAGGCTGCGGGCATAGCAGCGCTCGATAAATTGGGAAAGCGCATGCGCCCCTGACGCATCAATCCAGAACACGCGCGAAAGATGCAGCACCACAAGCCGGGTTGGCTCGCTGTCCTCGGCATACAGCAGGCGCTCAAGCTCGTGGATGGCCCCGAAAAACAGGGTTCCTTCAATCATGTATACGGTGATGCCCTGCGGCAGTTCGGCGGGGCCTTCACGCAGCAGCGGGTCGCCCTTGTGGAGCCTGTTCACACGCGGGTGGGCGGTCTTGTAAATAAACAGCGTGAGGGAAAGCATCACGCCGATGAAGATGGCTTTTTCAAGATCAAACAGCAGGGTGGACAAAAAGGTGATGAGCAGCACGGCCCTGTCCACGCTGGTAGCCACAACGCACAGGCGGATAGCGTCAATGTCTATCATCTTGAAGGAAATGAGCAGCAGTATGCCGCTCAGGGCAGGCAGCGGCAGCCAGCTTATGAGCGGAGCCAGCACAAACAGCAGTGGCAGGGCGAGAATGCCGGAAAACACCGTGCCCATGCGCGTTCTGCCGCCGGATGTGACCACAAGGGCGCTGCGGGTAAAGGAACCGCAGCCGGGGATGCCCGAGGTAAGGCCCGCAGCGATATTGCCGAGGCCCTGACCGATAAGCTCCTGGCTGCCGTCAAACGCATCGCCCTTGATGTTTGCCAGTTGTTTGCCAATGGCCAGCGATTCCACCGTTCCCAGAAGGGCAATGGCCAGCGCGGGCATGAACAGGTCGCGCACCGCGTCCAGATCAAAGGAGGGAGGCAGGGAAAAGGGCGGCACAACGCTTGGGATGGCCCCAACCAGCGGAACGCCCCTTTCGTCCACGCTGAACACGGCGGCAAAGAGCGTGATTACGCCGAGCGCAGCCAGTGATGCGGGAAAGCGCGGCGACAGGCGCTTGAATGCCACGGTCAGAGCAATGGTGCCAACGGCAATGCCGAGGCTCCAGTAATTGATAAAGGGCAGGCCGTGCAGCGCGCCGAACATCTGGTTGAAAAAGCCCGAGGGCTTGGGGCCGGTCAGACCCATGGCCATGTAGAGCTGCCCTGCGGCAATGAGCAGCGCCGCTCCGGTGGAAAAGGCCACCATGACCGAGTGAGAGATGAAATTGACCAGATCGCCCAGCCGCGCCAGTCCCATGCCCAGCTGGATAAGGCCGCACAGGAGCGCCATGCCGAAAATGTAGGCCATGCGCGATTCTTCGGGCATGGTGCTGATCAGTTCGCCGCCCACGCTGATGGTGGCGAGGGTGGAGAAAATAATCATGGAGATGGCGTTGGTGGGGCCAGCGGCCATAAAGCGGGATGATCCCCACAGGGCGGCCAGCACCACAGGCAGCATGCAGGCGTAGATGCCGTACTGGGGATGAACCCCGGCAATAATGGCATAGGCCATGGCCTGAGGCACAGCCATAGGCGTCACGGTAAGGGCCGCCGTCATGTCCGCCTTGAAATCCTGGGCGGAATAATTCCTGATGGTCTCAAGAAAGGGAAAAAGCCGGGCGGCTCGCATGACTAATCCTCGCGTGTTACATCGTCCTCAAGGCGCAGCACATCGTGCCCAAGGGCGTAGTGCATCAGGCGTGGCCGGTCTGCGGATTTTTTGAGCGAATTGATAATGCGCGTCATGCGCCGCGTACCTTCCAGCACGCCGCCCAGATGCCCGGCCAGCTCTGTGAGATCGTTGCGGGCGAGCGCGCGTTCCAGCTCCATGCCCAGCATGCGCCCGCGTGAATTTTCAGGAAACTCGGCCAGCAGCTCGCGCGCAAGGCGCAGGCTGCGCGCCTGGTTGGCGTCCAGATCTTCCACCAGTTCGCCGCAATATTCCGCCTGATTGCGCATGACGTTCAGGGCGTTGTTGCCATAGTGGGCCATGGCTCCGGCGGCTTTTTCCAGCGTGTCGCGGGCAACGGCCACGCGGCGGCCCACGGTGAGCGAAACAATGCTGGCACATTTTGAAAGAAAACGTTCGTCAAAGCTTTCAAAGCCATACTCACGTTTGGTATACAACATTACCAGGCCGAAGGGAGGCTTGTTGCTGCGCTCGCGCAGCACAAAGGCCAGACGCGAACGGTAGCCTTCCTTGTAGATGATGCAGTCGAACGATTCGCCGCCCATGGCCAGGGCCTGAAGGTTGTTTGACACCACATAGCGGGCGTGGCCTTCAAGAATGGCGCGCATCACGGGGTGTTCGCGCAGGCCTTCCTCCAGCATCGGGGCCACGATGGGAATGCTGCCGCCGTCCACCTGATTGGCCGAGCGCGCCACCCATTCGCCATTGGCATTGCGCAGGCGGCACACGTACATATCGGCGTACAGAGCGTGGACAAGAATTTCTGCGCTTTGCCGCAGCACTTCCCCGGGAGGGGCCATGCGGTCGGCAATGGCGAGCAGATCGTTGGAAACGCGCAACAGCATTTCGGTATCGTTCTGCATGGCAGATATGGAGGTGAGCAACATGAGCAGGCAGCGCCAGCTGCGCATGGGCACCCCGCGCAGGCAGGGGTGATAGCCGGTGTTGAGGGAGCGCTTTGCGGCGGGCAGCAGGGCAATGGCTGCGGCGCGCATCTCGGGCGGCGCATATTTGAGGAGTCGCTTGATTTCTTCGCGAATGTATTCTGGCGAATGCTGGGACACGGTTTGCTCCATTTCCCCGGGGTGCCTGTGTTGGCTGGCAGTATGGGGAACCGGCGCGGCTATGCGCGTATTAAGACGTTGTTGCCCGGGCTGAACCGCCTGATTCCCAGAGAAATGACCGCCTTGGGCGCTCTTTTGAGGCCCGTGCGGTGGCTCTCGCGCGCATGGCGTGCAAGCCCTTTTTCACAGAAATAAGTATAGGTGGGAAAAAAGGTCTGGTCAACGGTAGCTCATAAAAGGGGCCGTCTGTTCTGAATTAAAGTACACAATTTGTAAAGTGGTTTGTCTGGGACGTGTGGAGAATTGGCAAAGGAATTGCAAGAAGTGTTGCGGAAGATTCTCGGCTGTCGGATTTCCGACGCTATATTCTGCCTGCGGGCGGGGTGCATGAGATCAGCCCTACAACCGTCAGACGGCGGCAGGCTCAAGGCCGTGCCGACGCCCACGGGGATGCCCATGAAACAACGTAACACAATATTGCTCATATCGCTCGGCCTTGCCGCCGCCTTGCTGGTGCTCGGCCTGTTGGCCGGTTTTGTGCCGCAGAGCGAGGGGCCGGAACTGCGCCGCCGCGCGAGCGGCATGGTGGCCCGCCTGCGTCCCGAAGACATGCCCGTTCCCATTCAGGCGCAGGGCGACGGCATACGCCAGTGGGCCGTGCGCGGGGTGGTGGAGCCGCATCCTGAACAGACATCCGGGGGTAGCCCGCAGACGCGTCCGGCTGCCGATGCCAGCACATCTGCCCGCCCGGTATCCGGTGCCGACAAACCGCAGGGGACATCCTCTGCGACGGGCCCCGCTACGGCTAGAGCTACAGGTCAGGCTCTGGTCAGGCGCATTGTTTCCTTTGGCCCGGACGGCGTCATCCTTGATACTGGCGAGCCCTCATTGGCCTTTTCCGGCGATGCGCAGGGCGATTTTGCCCCGCTGCTGGCTCTGGATGGTGTTTCCATCCCGCTTTTGGTCAGCAACCAGCCCCGCGATTACGGCGACGCTCTTGATGCGGCGGGCCTCCCACTGCGCTGGGTGACGCCCACGGCCATGATGGCGGGCTATTCGCCCCGCGTGGTGCGCAGGGCTGCCATTGAAGTGCTGCGCCACGGTGCTGTTTTTGATAACTTTGTGGGCGATATTGACGATAACGACATGGAAAAACTGCAGGCCAGAGCCCGCCGTTATCAGAATCTGGTGGAAAATTTTTCGCGCCGCTACAATTTGAGCACCGAGCTTGTGTACGCCATCATCCACAGCGAAAGCGACTTTTCGCCAACCCTGGTCAGCAACAAGTCGGCCATGGGCCTCATGCAGGTAGTGCCCGATACTGCCAACGACGAGGTGCACAAATACCTTTACGGACGCATGGGCGACGTGGGTTTTGAAGATCTGCGCGTGCCCGAAACCAACATCCGCTATGGCACCACCTATCTGCACATCCTGTTCACACGCTATTTTTCCGGGGTGCACAACCCCCTGGCAAGGGAATATTGCGCAATTGCCGCCTACAATATGGGGCCGAACCGTTTTTTGCGGCTCTACGGCAAAACCGTGGAAGAAGCCGTGGACAACATAAACGCCATGACGGTTGACGCTTTTTACAGGGATCTTGCCACGCGTCTGCCTGCCCGTGAAACACGTTTCTACGTTGCCCGGGTGCAGCGAATGAAGGCTCAGTACGCCTCACTGCGCTGATGCGGATTTACCTCGCGCGGGGGGCGCGCAAAGCGCCGCCCAAGAGGGAATTTCAGCGAAAAATGGTTGTGGTGCCTATAAAAACAACGTACATGTTCTTCAACGCCGAGCCCCAACTCTATGCCCGGCATTTATTAGAGGAGTGGTCACAACCATGCGAATCCGTTTTTTTATGCCGCTGGCTCTGCTGCTGAGCTTCATGCTTTTTGCCTGCCAACAGGGCGACAATAACGCCCAGCCCAAGGTGGCGGTGGTGGATATGGCGCGCGTGATGCGCGATAGCGAACCCGGCAAGGCCGGCGTGAAGTTCCTTGAAAGCCTTCAGGGCGACATGCAGACCAAGCTTAACGACATCCAGCAGCGCCTGGAAGCCAACCCCAAGGACGCTGAAGCGCAGAAAGAACTGCAGGCCGTCTACATGTCTGCCCAGCAGCGCATGCAGGTGGAACAGCAGAA
>NZ_DASQOG010000067.1:0-20041 GCF_035644575.1 Desulfovibrio sp.
TCCTCTGGCTATGCTTAAGGACTCAAAAGGAAGTATGATGACAGAAAGTTTCCCCATTCTTTTGCCATTGCTTCGCGGCCCACTGCCTTTGCACGCTTTTGAAGCGTCCGCTCAGTCCGGCCAGGCCTCTGCCGCCGGAAAAGGATCAGACCCACACTGGGCTGGCGCTTTGCGCCTGTGGCCCGGTCTGCCTGATGCGCCTGCCGAAGGTTTTTTTTGCCCGGATACCTATCCCTTTTCACCCCGCGAGGCCGTGGCCTGCCTTGGCGATCTGCAACAGATGGGCGATGCGGCCCTTTCTGGCCTGCCAGTAGGCGCTGCCGCCGCTGGCAACGCGCGCGCCGCACGCCGCAGCTCAGAAATGGCCCTGCTCTCCGGCCTTGAAAAATCTGATGGCGATGCCGCAGCCGCTCTGGCGGCAGAAGCGGCCCGCAAGGAGCTGCTTGCGCGCACGCAGGCCCAGAAGACCCTGCTCTGGGTCTGGCAGCAGGAGGAAAGCCTGGCTGATCTGGCGGAGCTGACAGCGAATTTTGCCCAAAATGCAGGCAGTCTGACAGCCTCTCTGGGTGTTGACCCTGATGACGACCTTGCCGGGATGACGCCGGATGCGCTTACGGGTGATCTGGTGCGCCTGGGTTCGCCCATAGCCCTAGATGCCGGGTTAGTGCCGCCGTGGCGGCTGGTGGTGGCCAACGCGCTCTATTTTGTGCCGCTCCATGCGCCTATTATTATTGAAGGGGACATGCGTGAAGACGTGTTGGACCTTCTGACTTTTGACCCCGCTCCAGACCGTCAGGCTCTGATTGGCGCGCATGGCGCAGCGTCTGACTCAGCCCCCGCTGGTTCGCCTCTGCCCATGGCGGTAGAAACCCGCGCCCCGGGCTGGAAACTGCTTGGGCATACCCGCCCCACAGGGCAGCCCCCGCTTGATGCCGAGCGGGTGTGGATCACCTGGAGGGCCGGAGCATGAGCAGCCAGCAGGCGCAGCAGCTCACCGCGCAAGGCTTGTTCCCTCACGGCATTGCTGGCGTGATCTTTGACTGCGACGGCGTGATGATTGATTCGCGCGAGGCGAACAATATTTTTTATAATCGTGTTCTCGCCTGGTTTGGCCTGCCGCCCATGACCATGGAACAGGAAAACTACTGTTTCATGGCTACGTCGCGTCAGGCTTTGCTGCATATTGTGCCGCCATCTCTGCACGGGCAGATCGACCATGTTATCCGCCACGAGGTTATTTACCAGCGCGATATCGTCCCCATGCTGCGCTTACAGCCCGGTTTTATGGACTTTATCGGCAATCTGCGGAGCAGGGGGGTGCGCATGGCCGTGCACACCAATCGAAAGCTCGATGGAATACAAACGGTTCTGGACATTTTTTCCCTGCCCTCCTATTTTAATCCTGTGGTCGCGGCGGATACAGCCGCACCCAAGCCTTCGCCCGAGGGTACGCGGCACATATGCGCCGCGTGGCAATGCCCTCCGCAGCATGTGCTTTTTGTTGGCGACAGCGAGCACGACAAGGAGGCAGCCCGGGGGGCGGGCGTGATATTTGCCGCATTTAATGGCGGCCCGTTACGGGGAGAGATTACGGCGGCGGATTACCCCGGTCTGCACAATGCGCTGGCCGCAGTGCTGCCGCCTGTTTCCGGCCTGTAAGGCCTGAACCCGTTGCGAATATAAAAGAAAGCCACGCTGGAGGGCGCATGATTGTTGTTGCCAATACCATGAGCGCTATTGCCCTGGTGCTCGGGTCTCTGCTTAGTCTGTATTTCTGGATTGTCATTATCGCGGCTGTGCTCACGTGGGTGCGCCCCGATCCGTATAATCCTATTGTGCGCACCCTGCGCACCCTTACGGAGCCTGTGTTTTACCGTGTGCGCAAATGGTTGCCGTTTACCTATTCAAGCGGCATGGATTTTTCGCCCGTGGTGGTGCTGCTGGCCATTGAGCTGTTTAACCGGATTGTCATTGCCTCGCTGGCTCAGTACGCGATGACGCTTCATTAAAAGAACCAGCGCCGCCGGAGGACTAATTTTTTACACATGCTCCATGCGGATATCTGAGAATCCGCGCCAGGAGAATAAGCCCATATACCTTGTAGCCGCGCTGCACAAAGCCACATCGGCGCAGCGGCACAGGCGGGCTGATCCCCTTGAGCAAAAGCCTCAGTTGATGCGCAGGCAACAGCCTATGAACATCTAACAATGGAGATTTCTTATGGATCAGCAAGAACTGGAACTGCTGGAAAAGTACGCTGCCACTGATCCGGAGCTGAAATCCCTTTGGGAAGATCACGTGCTCTACGAAAAACAGGTGGAAAAGCTCGAAGGCAAGGTCTTCCGCTCGCCCACTGAAGAGCAGACGCTCAAGCAATTGAAAAAGCAGAAGCTCGAAGGAAAAACCCAGCTCATGGCCGTTCTTGATCGTCTGAAGAAACAAGGATAGCCGGGCTTTTTTTAAGGAGTCGGACATGGAATGTACTGGTGCGCAGATTCTCCTTGAGTCCATGAAGCGAGAGGGCGTGGATGTGCTGTTCGGTTATCCGGGCGGTGCGGTCATTGATATTTATGATGAACTACCGCGACATCCCGAGCTACGCCATGTGCTGGTACGGCACGAGCAAGGAGCTGTGCACGCGGCTGACGGCTATGCCCGTGCCTCGGGCAAGACCGGCGTATGCCTGGTCACCTCGGGGCCTGGAGCTACCAATACGGTCACGGGCATAGCCACAGCCTACTCTGATTCCATTCCTCTGGTGGTGTTCACCGGGCAGGTGCCCACCCAGCTGATCGGCAACGATGCCTTTCAGGAAGTGGATATCGTGGGCATCACCCGGCCCTGCACCAAACATAATTTTTTGGTCAAGGATATCACTAAACTGGCGCTTACCATCCGTCAGGCCTTTTACCTTGCACGTTCGGGCCGCCCCGGCCCGGTGCTGGTGGACCTGCCCAAGGACGTCATGCAGAAGCGGGCGGAGTTTGTCTGGCCTGAAGACGTCTACATGCGCAGCTACAACCCCACGTACAAGCCCAACCTGAACCAGTTGCGCCGCTCGGTGGAAGAACTGGCAAAGGCCGAGCGCCCGGTGATTCTGGCGGGCGGCGGGGTTATTCTGTCCAATGGGGCGGAGGCCCTCACCGGGCTTGCGCGCAAGCTGAATATTCCTGTTACCTGCACCCTCATGGGGCTTGGGTCTTTTCCGGCCACAGACCCCCTGTGGCTGGGCATGGTGGGTATGCACGGCACATACGCGGCCAACCTTGCCATCAATAACTGCGATGTGCTGATGTGCGTGGGCGCGCGCTTTGACGACCGCGTCACCGGCAAGCTGGCGGCCTTTGCGCCCAAGGCCCGCATCGTGCATATCGACATTGACCCTACATCCATTCGCAAGAATGTGGAGGTGCATGTGCCTGTGGTGGGCGACTGCCGCCTGGCGCTGGAGGGCATTGACGAAATCTGCGAGGCCAAGCTGGAAAACAAGGACTGGGCTGGCGAACATGCCGCCTGGATTGCAGCCGTGGCCGAGTGGAAGGCAAGCAAGCCCCTGTGCTACCAGTGCAACGGCAACATCAAGCCGCAGTCGGTCATTGAGGCTCTTTACGACATCACCGGCGGCGATGCCATCATCGCCACCGAGGTGGGCCAGCACCAGATGTGGGTGGCCCAGTTCTATTCGTTCACCAAGCCGCGCACCCTGCTGACCAGCGGGGGCCTCGGCACCATGGGCTACGGCTTTCCCGCTTCGGTGGGGGCGCAGTTTGCCTTTCCGGATAAAAAGGTCATTGCCGTGGCAGGCGATGCCTCGCTGCAAATGAATATTCAGGAGCTGGCAACCGTGGTGGCCAACAAGCTGCCTATCAAGGTCGTCATTCTGAACAACCGCTATCTGGGCATGGTGCGCCAGTGGCAGGAGCTCTTTTACAACAACAACTACAGTTCCACCAACATGGAAGCCCAGCCCGACTTTGTGAAGCTGGCCGAGGCCTACGGGGCCGAGGGTTATCGCATTGAAAAGGCTGAGGACATGCGGGCCATACTTGAAAAGGCCCTTGCTTCGCCCAACCCTGCCTTCATTGACGTGGTAGTAGAGCGCGAAGAAAACGTGTACCCCATCGTGCCCGCCGGTGCGGCGCTTGATGAAATGTTGCTGGTGTAAGGGAGATGGCTATGCAACGACATGTGCTTTCCGTGCTGGTGGAAAACGAACCCGGCGTGCTTTCCCGCGTGGCTGGCCTGTTCAGCGGGCGCGGCTTCAATATTCATTCCCTCAATGTGGCCCCGGCTCTGGAAGAGGGCGTTTCGCACATGACCATCACCACCGATGGCGACAGTCTTATTCTGGAGCAGATCATGAAGCAGCTCCACAAGATTGTTTCGGTCATCAAGGTAGTGGATTTTGCGGATATTCCCGCTGTGGCACGTGAAATGATATTTGTTAAGGTGCAGGCAGAAGGCCCCATGCGGGGCGAAATTCTGCGAACTGTTGAAATATTCCGCTGCAAGGTGGTTGATGTAAGCCCCAATGAAATGACCATTGAGGCCACTGGCGACCAGAACAAGCTGGACGCCATCATCAGCCTGCTGCAGCGGTTTGGAATCAAGGAACTGGCGCGCACAGGCGCAGTTGCCATGCGTCGTTCCAAGAAAACGGATTAGGGTTCCGGGACGCGAAGAGCGGCCTTTTGCCGGGGTGTTTGGCACAAAACACCCACGAGGCGTGGCTGCCCCCGCGCGTAACGAATCCGGTCGCGCGGCCCTGTGCCGCGAGATTACAGGAGCGTTCAGCCCGTGAGCGTGTCAATGGCCCACAAGGTCTCCTTGACAGCGCGCATGAGGTCGGGGTGGGGAGTATATCCATTCAAACCAGCCCGGGTCATTGGCAAAACGTCCCACAGGCGGCCTTGCCCGCCGTATCCAGTCGGCCCCCCTCTGTCCTTGCCGCAAGGGCGGGAAGGAATGTATTTTTTTGTCTAACCGTGAGTGATCTCAGAGGATGTTCAGATGAAAGTTTATTACGATCAGGATGCAGACCTTAATTGTTTGAAAAACAAGACCGTGGCCATCATCGGTTATGGCAGTCAGGGCCATGCCCATGCCCAGAATCTGCGTGATTCCGGCGTCAAGGTTGTGGTGGGTCAGCGCCCCGGCGGCGCCAACTACGAGTTGGCCAAAGAACACGGCTTTACCCCCGTGTCCGCTTCCGAGGCCGCCGCTCAGGCCGACCTGATCATGATTCTGCTGCCTGACGAAGTGCAGGCCTCCGTGTACGAAAACGACGTGAAGCCCCACCTGACCAAGGGCAAGGCCCTGTTGTTCGCCCACGGCTTCAACATCCATTTCAGCCAGATCCAGCCGCCCAAGGATGTGGACGTGTTCCTCATCGCCCCCAAGGGCCCCGGCCATCTGGTGCGCCGCACCTTCACCGAAGGCGGCGGCGTGCCCTGCCTCGTGGCCATTCATCAGGACGCCACCGGCGAAGCCCTCAAGATTGCCCTGGCCTATGCCAAGGGCATCGGCGGCGCCCGCTCCGGCGTTATTGAAACCTCCTTCCGTGAAGAAACGGAAACCGACCTCTTCGGCGAACAGGCCGTGCTTTGCGGCGGCGTTTCCGCCCTCATCAAGGCCGGTTTTGAAACCCTGGTGGAAGCCGGTTATCAGCCTGAAATGGCCTACTTTGAATGCATGCACGAAATGAAGCTCATCGTTGACCTCATGTACGAGGGCGGCCTTTCCCGCATGCGTTACTCCATCAGCAACACCGCTGAATACGGCGACTACGTCACCGGCCCCCGCCTGATCACCGAAACGGTGAAAAAGGAAATGAAGGGCGTGCTCAAGGACATCCAGAGCGGCGTGTTTGCGCGCAACTTCATCCTTGAAGCCCGCGCCAAGTACCCCATGTTCCTCACCACCCGCCGCAACGAATCTGAACACCAGATTGAAAAGGTGGGCAAGGAACTGCGCGGCATGATGTCCTGGCTCAAGAAGGACAAGAAAGACTAGTTCCGCTGTTTCAGCCGCAGGCTGAAAGCGTTTTGTTGGGGCTTTTCGCGGTATTTTCGCGAGAAGCCCCAATTTTTATGTCTGCTGAAAATCATAAAGACGATGGTCTTCAAGGGGCCATCCTGTAGTGGATTCTGGCGCAGCCGCAAGTATTTCAGGCTGGCAGTCGTTGATATCCAAGTAAAACAGTCAAATTTATCGGCTTCTATATGTTGCAAAAATAGTTACTGTTTGCCACAATCAGGCCATACAGCTTGTATATAAGGTTGTTGTCTTCCATGCGCCGGAGCATCCTGCGGGCTGCATCGGTGTGCCGTATTTTACGGGCATGGCCTTTCCGCTTTTGGTTTTATCATGTGTGCATTGCTTCCCGCCTTTGCCTTGCGACCGCCCATTTACGCAGTCAGTTCCACTGGTATGACCTGCCCTGGCATTGTGTCCGCGCTGTTCTTTTTTGCGCTCCGCGCCCGCTGCAACAGCGCGCGCCTGCGCAGGGGAGTAGGTGCGGCTTTTCGGCGTGTCGGGCTGCACCTTGATTTTTCAGGAGATTAAGACGTGCTCAGAAATTTCAGCATCAGTCAGCGGATTGTCTTTTTTGTCATCCTCATGATCGCCCTGATTATTGCCATTGCGGGCCTGTCCGTGCGCATGACGGAAGGCGTCATTGCTGACGGCACAGCACTTGCCAAGGAAATGCTGCTCGACTCCCAAAGGGCGCGCATCAAGGATATCACGCACTCTCAGGCGCTTGGTCTGGCGGCCATGTCGCAAGGTCTGGCCGAGGCCGAGCAGTTGCGCATCATTGCGCAGTATGTGGACAGCGCCCGGTTTGAGGACGACAGTTCAGGCTATTTTTATGTGTACAAGGGCACGGTCAGTGCGGCCCACCCCTTGCAGAAGCAGCTGATCGGCAAGGATCTGGCGTCAACCGCCGACAGCCGGGGCGTTCACTATGTCAGCGAACTGTACAAGGCAGCACAGCGCGGCGGCGGCTTTGTGGATTTTGTGTTTCCCAAGCCCGGCTCTGGCGACGTGTTCAAGCTGGGCTATGCGGAAGCTATATCGGGCACGCCCTTCTGGATTGGCACGGGCGTGTATATCGACAATGTGGACAAAGCCGAAAGCCGTCTCATCACCACCATGCGCTCCATCCTGCACAGCAAGCTGGCTGTCTATGGCGGTGGTTTTCTGGCGATACTGCTTCTGGTGGTCTGCCCGCTTTCCTATGTCATGGTCGTTTCCATAACCCGGCCCCTGGCTGGCATAACCCGGCATGCCCGCGCCGTGGCGCAGGGCAACCTTGATGAAGAATTTGAAACAACTGGGCGCGATGAAGTGGCAACCCTGCAACAGGCCTTGAGCGCAATGGTTGTAAAGCTCAAGGAATTTATCGGTCAGGCTGAAGAGCAGAGCCGTCTTGCCGGCAAGGCCGCCAGTGAAGCCCAGCAGGCGCAAACAGAGGCTCTTGAGGCCGAGCGCAAGGCAAAGGACAAAACCGCCGCCATGCTTAAGGCCGCGGAAAGGCTGGAACAGGTTGCCCAGGCCGTAAGCACCGCCTCAACCCAGCTTTCAGCCCAGATAGAACAGTCGGACAAAGGGGCCGTGCATTCCGCCCAGATGCTTGCAGAGGCCGCAACGGCCATGAACCAGATGAACGCCAGCGTGCAGGAGGTGGCGCTCAGCGCCGCAACCGCATCAGACGCGGCCAGCCAGACCCGTGAGCGCGCCCTGAGTGGCGCGGGCATTGTGGAAAAGGCCGTGCAGAGCATTGGTCATGTCCACGAAGTCTCGTTGCGGCTCAGGGATGGCATGGCCGAACTCAATGACCATTCGCAGGCCATTACGCGCATCATGGGCGTTATTTCCGATATCGCGGATCAGACCAACCTGCTTGCGCTCAATGCCGCCATCGAAGCTGCCCGGGCGGGCGATGCCGGACGCGGCTTTGCCGTAGTGGCTGATGAAGTGCGCAAACTGGCGGAAAAAACCCTCGCCTCAACCCAGGATGTGGGCAACGCCATTAAGGCCATTCAGGAAAGCACGTCCAAGAGCGTTTCGGACATGGATAATGCTGTTGAACAGGTGGAGCAGGCCACGGATTTTGCCAATCAGTCGGGCAAGGCTCTGGAGGAAATTGTGGCTACCGTGGAAGCCACCGCCAGCCAGGTGAACGCCATTGCCGAGGCCAGCGGGCAGCAGTCTGCCGCCAGCGAAGAAATCAACCATTCAATTGACGACGCCACCCAGGTTGCGCACCAGACGGCGGAAGCCATGGACGAAGCCCAAAAGGCCGTGGCTGATCTGGCAGTTCAGACCAGGGGGCTTGCCGAGCTGATTGTGGACATGAAAAATTAGGGACTGCCTCAAATAATTCTTTAGTTCAACTGGCTGCATTTTTGTAATACTGAAGGGCCTCTGTGCGGTGCAAAGCCGTGCAGTGGCCCTTTTTGCCTGGATGCTCCGAGGATTCTGGCTCAGTGAAGCCATTCCGCCCAGGCAGTTTTGAGGCGCGTCACGCAATCGGGTATCTCCTCAAGGCGAATTTTGCCAAAACCCAGAAACAGCGTGTCCGGCGGGCACTCGGCCTTGTCCTGCCAGAATTGCATGGTGGGGTAGACACGCACCCCCTGATCCAGGGCTTTTTTTATAAGCTGATTCTGGTCTGTTCCGGCAGAAAAGCGCAAAAGAAAATACTGGCCCGTGCCGTTGCCTGTAATGCGCAGGCCCGATCCCAGACGGGAAAATTCCTGGATGAACAGCTCGAGGCGGTTTTTGAACACATGGCTCAGACGGCGGATGTGCCTGTCGTACTGGCCGGTTTCGAGCAGGCGGCCAATGATATACTGGTTCAGTACGGGGACGGTGCTGTTGTATTCGTCAAACATTTCGTGAAAGGCAACGGCAAGCTGCGGCGGCAGAATCATGTATCCCATGCGGATGGAAGGTGATATGCCCTTGGAAAATGTGCCAAGATAGATGACCCGCGCTTCTGTATCGATGGATTGCAGCGAGGGAATGGGCTTGGAGTAGTAGCGCATCTCGCTGTCAAAGTCGTCTTCAAGCACGTAAACATTGTTGCTCTGCGCCCATTGCAGCAAGGCATGTCTGCGCCCGATGGGGAGCGTGACCCCGGTGGGGAACTGGTGAGACGGCGTGGTATAGATGGCAAAGGCCTGTGGCCTGTGGGGCAGGTCGGCCACTTTCAGGCCGTTTTCGTCCACGGACACGGTCTCGATGGGCAGGTGGTTGTTGCGGAACACAGCGGCTGCCTTGTTGAAGCCGGGTTCTTCCATAAGAATTTTCTGCCCCCGCCGGGCTGCTATTTTACACAGATATTCCAGAGACTGCTGCAAGCCGCAGGTGATGACGATCTGGTTTTCCGTGCAGTTCACGCCGCGAATGCGCTTGAGGTAGGCCAGCAGGTTTTTGCGCAGGTAGGGTTCGCCCTGCATGACCTGCAAGGCAGAAATTTTTTCTTCTCTCTCCAGCATCTCAAGGCATTCAAAAGTGTATTTCTTCCAGAGGCTTTTAGGAAAAAGATCAACCGTGTGGCTGCTGTTTGTCAGGTCGTAAACCGCAGGCTGCCCGTGCGCCAGCGTTTGCCTTTGCGCGCATGTTTCAGACCGCGCGGGGCGCTGCGCCGTCTGCGGCGCGGTGTGGCCGGATGGCGTGGCTGGGGCGTCAATGCTGGGGACGTGCTGCACCACAAAGCCCACACCCCTGCGGGCGGCTATGTAGCCCTCCGCCACCAGTTGACTATAGGCATTGTCCACAGTATTGCGGCTGACCCCCAGCATGGATGCCAGCATCCTGCTGCCGGTCAGAACCGTGCCTTCTGCGAGCGCGCCGCAGGCAATATCCTGCTTCAACTGGTTGTATATCTGCAAATACAGCGGCCCGGAGCCGTCCTTGCCCGTGCTGATCATGTCCGCCCCCAGGTGGCACCATAAAATATGTGTCATGTGGCACTTTTGATGGTGCCATGTCCACTGTATCAAAGGGGGCAACAAACACAACAAAAGGATGGGAGGCTCCATGTCCACGCAAGGCGATACAGCGCCGCAGGGCGGAATGCGGCGGGGGAACGGCACAAGATATGTTCTGCTGGCGGTGCTGGCAGTGGCCTTTTTGGCCACAGGGGGCATATTTGTGCGGCAGAGCGGTCTGTCGCCCATCAATACGGGGATGTACCGCATGTTGTTTTCCATCCCGCTGCTCTGGCCGCTGGCCTATGGCAGGCTAGGGCGGCTCAGCGGCAGGGATGTTGTCTTGCTGCTGTTATCCGGCCTGTTTCTGGCGGGCGATGTGGCCCTGTGGAACACAGCATTCAGCTACACAACTGTTGCCAATGCCAACCTGCTCACCAATCTGACGCCGTTCACGGTTATCCCGGTCTCATATTTTCTGTTTCACGAGCGGCTGCCGAGGCTGTTCATTCCCGGCGCGGCTGTTACTCTTGCCGGGGTGGTGCTTTTGGTGGGGGGCAAGGCCAGCCCTGTGCCGGGCAACTATTTTGGTGATTTTCTGGCATTGGCTGCGGCCTTTTTTTACGCGGGATTTCTGCTTATTGCCTACCGCCTGCGCGACAGGATGGAGAGCAGCGTCATCATGCTTGGCAGTGCCGTTGGCGGACTTGTGGGCCTGTTCTTTGCCTCGTGGGCTGTGGAGGGTTTGCAGATTCCGCGAAGCTGGGACGATCTGTGGCCCATACTGGCGCTTACGCTCTGCGTGCAGGTGATTGGGCATAACATGCTCACGCATTGTCAGGGCAAGCTCAGCGTCAATCTTTCTTCGGTGATATGCCTTTGCCAGCCTGCCATTGCAGCTGTGTACTCGTGGGCCGTATTTTCAGAGAAATTGTCTGGGTTGGAAGTTATGGGCATAGGGGTGGTGCTGGTGGGCGTCTATATTGTCAAAAGGCAGTACACGCCAAGCAAGGATGACGCTGTCGGAGCCGGGCAAAAGGCCGCTGGCTGGCTGCCCCCTGTGATCGCCCGTTGGCTGGGCAGGCGGTGCAAGCCTGCCGTGGCGGAAGAGCCGTAGACAAAAAAATTTCGGGCCTGTGGGGGCTGTTCCGGCAGAGACACGCATTGCCCTGACGGAACAGCCCCTTCCTTTTGTGCTACTGCTGCATGCTGGACATGAGATCCATAAGATTTTGGGTCTGCCCTGCCAGCTCGGCCACGGCATCCGCCGCTTCGCGCATGGCGGCAGAGGTCTGGCGCGACATTTCGCTTATCTGGGTTATGGCGCGGCTTACTTCATCGCTGGCGGCAGACTGCTGCTCGCTTGCGGCGGCAATGGCATTGACCTGATCCGCCGTGCCCTCAACCGTGGCCACAATATCGGTCAGGGCCGCACCAGACTGGCTGGCATAGGTGTTGGCTTCTTCAATCTGCCGTGCGGCCTTGTCCACAGAGTCCATGCTCTGGGTGGCGCTGGACTGGATAGCCTCAATGGCGTTGGCAACGTCATGGGTGGAGGCCATTGTTTTTTCCGCCAGTTTGCGCACTTCATCCGCCACCACGGCAAAGCCCCGCCCGGCGTCGCCCGCCCTGGCTGCCTCGATGGCGGCGTTGAGGGCGAGCAGATTGGTCTGGTCGGCTATGTCTGAAATAACGCCCATGATGCGGTTGATATCTTGGGTGTGCCCGTGCAGTTGGGCCATGTCATCCTTGAGCGTCATGGATGCCTGATGTACCAGATCAATGCTGCGCAGCGATCGCTTGACGATTTCTGAGCCGTTTTCCGCCTTGGCCCGGGTTTCTGTGGAGGCCTGCGAGGCAACGGACGCGTTGCGCGCCACTTCCTGCACTGTGGCATTCATCTGCTGCATGGCAGAGGCCGCCTCGCCCAGTCTGCCCGAGGTCTCTTGCGCGCCCTTGTCTGACTGTTCGATCTGCGCGGCCAGCCGCGCGGTGGCTGCACTCACGATCCGGGCCACCTCCTGAAGTCTGGCGGCGGCCATCCGCAGGGCTTCGCTTTTGCTCTGGGCCTCGATATTGGCGGCTTCCGTCTGGCGCAGGGCTTCGGTTGCCTTGGCGGATTGCTCCCGCGCCACCAGTGATTCACGCTGGGCGCTTTCAATGTGGGTTTTCAGCGCCTGCACCATGGCGACTATGGAAGCGTACACGCCAACGCTGTCGCTATTTGCGTCGTGAATGTCGTAGTCTCCGGCGGCAACACGGCTTGCCACAGCCTGGAGTTCGCCGGGGTCTTTGCCAAGTTGATGCTTTATGGAACGTGAAAGTACAAGAGAAACGATGATGCTGAAAAATACGGCGGCAGCACTGAGCGCATATGCGCCTTTAACTGCGCTTTCGCCTGTGGCAACTGCCTCTGAAGACACCTGTTTGCTGTCTGACTTGGTAAGGGCCATCAGTTCTTTATAGAGTGGCTCAAGGCTTTTGAATAATGGTGTGTATTTTTTTTCAAATATGTTTATTGCTTCTCCACGTTCTTCACATTGCACAAATGCAAGGATTTCTTTGCGTACTGTGTTGAGTTTGCGAGAAATTGCATCAATCTTTTCTATCAGTTCCTTTGCCGCAACATGTTGCTGGCCTTCTGATTCACCCACAATGGCAAAATATCTGTCGTGATTTTCCCGGATGGAATCCATCGTGCTGGTGATGTTGGAGGAATAGCGTTCGATCTCTGTGGGCGATGTTTGTGAAATAAGCGCCAATACGTCAGAGCGAATAATCCAGAATTTCAGATGCATTTCCTGAAGTTCTATGAGGGATGGGAGCAAAGATGTATCTATTTCAATGAATCTTTTATTCATTGCAGAAATATTTTTGATCGACATGCCACTCATCGCAAGCAGAACAAGTGTAATAAAAAAGAATGATAGTCCAAGTTTTACAATCAGTCGCATAGGCTTTCCCTCCTGGGGTTGTGCTACAGACACTTGCGATGAATGTATAACTTATGCAAAGAGCGTGCTAAATTTTTTCAGTGGCATGAAGGAAAAAATATACAACAAAGCGGTGGTTTTTCTGAACCACCGCTTTGTACGTGCCATGCAGTCTGTGAGGGATGCCGTCGTAGCCCGGGATCAATCGTGGTTCATGGCCTCTACCAATTGCATGAGGTTGCTGGCCTGGGCAGAGAGGTTGGTTATGGCCTTAGCCGCCTCGCTCATGGCTTCGGACGTTTGGCGCGCCATCTCGCTGATCTGCGTGATAGCGCCGCTCACTTCATCACTGGTGGCAGACTGCTGCTCGCTGGCGGCAGCAATGGCATTGACCTGATCGGCAGTGCTCTCGACCGTAGCAACAATGTCGGCCAGCGCCGCACCAGACTGGCTGGCATAGATGTTGGCTTCTTCAATCTGTTTTGCAGCCCTGTCCACAGAATCCATGCTCTGGGCGGCGCTGGACTGGATTGCCTCAATGGCGCTGGCAACGTCTTGGGTGGAGGCCATTGTTTTTTCCGCCAGCTTGCGTACTTCATCAGCAACCACGGCAAATCCTCGCCCCGCCTCTCCCGCGCGGGCGGCTTCAATGGCGGCATTGAGCGCCAGCAGATTGGTCTGGTCAGCTATGTCTGAAATAACACCCATGATGCGGTTGATGTCCTGCGTGTGTTCCCGCAGTTGAGCCATATCATCCTTGAGCGTCATAGACGCCTTGTGTACCTGATCAATACTGCGCAGTGAACGCTTGACGATTTCTGAGCCATTTTCTGCCTTGGCGCGGGTTTCAGTGGAGGCCTGCGAGGCAATGGACGCGTTGCGCGCCACTTCCTGCACTGTGGCATTCATCTGCTGCATGGCAGAAGCCGCCTCGCTCAACCTGCCCGTAGTTTCATGCGTACCTTTGTCCGACTGCTCGATTTGCGCGGCCAGGCGCGCGGTAGACTCGCTCACAACATGAGTTACGTCCTGAAGTTTTGCGGCGGCCACCTTCAGAGCTTCGCTCTTGTTTTGGGCTTCGGTATTGGCGGCTTTTGTCTGGCGCAGGGCTTCTGTTGCCCTGTCGGATTGTTCCCGCGCTGCCAGCGATTCGCGCTGGGCGCTTTCAATGTGGATTTTTAGCGCCTGCACCATGGCAATGATTGAGGCGTAGACGCCGCGCTTTTCAGTATCGTTGTCAAGGTCATAGTCCCCCTGGGCTACGCGTCTGGCTATGTTGTCCAGTTCTCCGGGGTCTTCGCCAAGCTGCCTGTGGATTACCCTGAGCAAAAGCAGAATGACAGTTATGCCAATAAGTACAGCAACCAGAGATAATCCCGATGAAAAAATAATTGATTGTTCGCTGACGCCGCGGGCCCTTGTAATGGCAAGGTTTGCGCCTTCATTGCTCAGGCTGACAATCTGTTCATAGAGGTCAGCCAGCCTGAGAAAGGGAGTGCGGCTGTTGGCAAGCAACTGGGCGGCTTCTTCATTTTTTCCGGCCCGGATAAACGTAAGCAGGTCTTTGCGCATGGTTGCAAATTGGCCTGATTGCGCTTCTATCTGGGCTGTTATGTCCAGAATGGCCTGTTTGCGGTCTGACTGCGGCATGTTTTCAAGGGCAATGGCAAAAATCTTTTGACTGTCGCCTATGCGCCGCAGCAGCACCGTCATATGCACATTGTAGTTTTCTACCTCCTTGGGGTCGTGCAGCGTTGTGATGGCCGAAAGATCCCCTCTGGCAGAAAACAGTAAGGCATAGGTGTTCTGGATGGATGTGGCCACAGGGATCCATGTGCTGTCTATGGATTCGATTTCGTCATTCATGCAGGTGAGATTTCTGATGGTCAGGCCGGACGTGATCAACATTACGATAAGTATACTTCCGAAAGACAGAATCAGACGTACTCTCAGGCTCATGGCAGATGATCTCCCACTGGTGGTGTTGCATGCTATACACAATGGCGGCTGGTCAAATTCAAAGAATTATATGGGGATTTTGTGACAGTGCATGTTGCATTGGGAACATCTCCGGCAGGTTTTGTTGTTAGATTCATATTATTATCCCTGCGCATAAACAAAAACGCCGACCCGGAGGTCGGCGTTTTTGCAACATGTGTTGCAGCAGGCAGTTGCCCTGAAAAAACTACTGGGCGCGCATCTGCGCAATAAGACCAGAAAGCCCATTGGCCTGGGCCGCAAGGTCTTCCACAGCCTCAGTGGCTGCACGCATGGCAGAGGCTGTCTGCCGAGACATGCCGTTGATCTGGTCAATAACGTTTGTGACCTGATCACTGGCGGCGGACTGCTCCTCGCTGGCAGAAGAGATTGCGGTAACCTGGTCAGAGGTGGATTCCACCATCACAACGATATCTGTCAGCGCTTGCCCGGATTGCTGGGCAAAATCGTTGGCCTGCTCAATCTGAAGGGCAACGTTGTCCACAGAATCCATGCTTTTTGCGGCACTTTCCTGAATGGCCGTGATGGCGTTGGCCACGTCATGTGTGGAAGCCATTGTTTTTTCCGCCAGCTTGCGCACCTCATCAGCTACCACGGCAAAGCCGCGCCCGGCATCGCCCGCGCGGGCAGCTTCAATGGCGGCATTAAGGGCAAGCAGGTTGGTCTGGTCGGCAATATCCGAAATAACGTTCATGATGCGGTTGATGTTTTGCGTATGTTCCCGAAGCTGCGTCATATCGTTCTTGGTCGCCAGCGAAACATGGTGCACCTCGCTGATGCTGTGCAGGGAGCGCTTGACGATTTCAGCGCCTTGCTCGGCTTTTTGGCGGGTTTCGAGCGAAGCGGCATTGGCGGCTGCGGCGTTCTGCGCCACCTGATGCACGGTTTTGTTCATCTGCTGAATGGCGCTGGCGGCCTCCGTCAGTCTGAGCGACGTTTCGCATGCGCCCTTGTCAGACTGCTCAATGTGCGCAGCCAGGCGCGTTGAAGCATCGCTCACCACCTGCGCAACCTGCTGAAGACCCTCAGAAGCTGCGCTCATGGCTTCGGCCTTGCGCTGAGCTTCAACGCCTGCCGCCTCCGCCTGCCGCAGGGCTTCTTCTGCCCGCTGGGCGCTTTGCCTGGCGTTTTCCGATTCCTGATGCGCCTTTGCCATGTTTTCCTTAAGCGTCTGCGCCATGGAAACCATATCCGCATACACGCCGGTTTTGGCGCTGCCATCGTCAATATCGTAATCGCCGTTGGCAACACGGCGGGCTATGACGGCCAGTTCGCCGGGGTCTTTGCCCAGTTGCCTCCCAACAGAGCGTGTGAGCATCCAGGTAATGCAGATGCTGATGATAACAGCAGCCAGAGTGATGGCAATGGACATGTTGCGGGTTTTTTGCCCTGCATCAGTGGCGCTTTGGGCCGCAGCCTTGCTGCCCGTGACGTTCATATGCACGACTTTGCCATAGGTTTCGCCAAGTTCCTGAAACACAGGGCGGTATTTTTTGTCAAAGGCCACGTTTGCGACGCCGCGCCGTCCGTCCAGCACCCCCTTGATGATGCCTTCGCGCGCCTTGCTCTCCTGCTGCGCAAGGTCGGCAATGCGGGCCATAAGGGCCTTGCCTTCCTCGCTGTCCAGGCCGGGGGTGGCACTGCGAAGTTGCAGATAGGCAGCCTGATCGCGCTGGATGGAGTCCATGGAATCCTGAAGATTCTTTTCGTACTTGCGTATCTCGTCGGCGTAGGTTTGCGACATTATTGACGCAAGATCGGCGCGGAGTGAATTGAGCTGCACATTCATGGACTGGATGGCAGTGACGGAAGGCAGCCAAGCCTCGTCAATCTCGCGCACCTTGCCGTTCATTTCGCCCACGTTGTGCATGGTGACGGCAGAAGACACCAGAATGACGGCAATAAGACTGCCGAAAGAGAGCACAAGTTTTGCGCCTAGTTTCATGTGAGGCATCCTCCACGTTCAGCTGAAACTGCCCCGTTTGCCTCGGGCAGCGCTGTTGACAGCATAGAGCAGATGAACTTGAACAAGTTTGTCTGTTCACGCGGATTCTGAAAATCCGCGCCACGAAATGCTCTGGTGGGCCGTAGGGGGGAGGCCCAGAAACTGACAGTCTGGCGGAATGCTTGGATACGCCGCAATTCAGAAGTCCGATTGCCAAGCGTTGCCAGAAGGGGGGATGCAACGCGATGTGGGGAGCAATCAGATGCGGCATTGCGCGGCATCAGGAACAAGCCGGGCAGAGCCACTGTCTGAATTTACGGAGAACTGGAAAATAAGTTTATAGCAGAGGCAATATGTCTGCGCAAGGTGGTCTACTGCTATGGCTGAGCGTGATGATTGCCCGCGAGGGGCCATCTTTAAGGCTGGCCGACAAGCCAGCAGGCCGTGCTGTGCGCTCCGCTGGCGACTGCGGGCGGCATTTCGGCGGCGCAACGCGCAAGAGCTGACTTGCAGCGGGGGTGGAAGGGACATCCCGCAGGCATGTTGGCAAGGGATGGAACCGAGCCCGGTATGGTTGGCAGGCGTTCAAGGCCGCGTGAGCGGGCGCTGGGCGCGGCGTGCAGCAATCCCTGCGTGTAGGGATGGCGCGGGTCGGCGAACAGCTCCTGGGCCGGAGCGCATTCTACCAGACGCCCGGCGTACATGACACCAACAGTATCCGCCATTTGGGCGGCTACGCCGAGATCGTGGGTAATCAGCAGCACGGCCATTTGGCGCTCGCGGCAGCGGGCCGCAAGCAGGCGCAGAATCTGGCCCTGAATCGTGGCATCCAGCGCAGTGGTGGGTTCATCAGCCAGCAGCAGGGCAGGTCTGCACGACAAAGCCATGGCGATCATGACGCGCTGGCGCATGCCGCCCGAGAGCTGGTGCGGGTAATCGTCATAGCGGCTCTGCGGCGCAGGAATGCCCACTTCTGTCAGCAGCTCTATGGCAGCCTCTCGGGCTTCGGAGCGGGACATGTCCTGATGCAGCCGCAAGGGTTCCGCCACCTGATCGCCAATTTTGAGCACCGGGTTGAGGGAGGTCATGGGCTCCTGAAAGATCATGCCCACCTGACGACCGCGCACGGAGCGCATTTTTTTTTCTGAAAGCTCAAGCAGATTCTGACCGTGCAGCAGAATGCGCCCTTCAAGCACCGCGTTGGGTGGGGTGAGCTGCAAAATGGCTTTGGCCGTGAGGCTTTTGCCGCAGCCGGATTCACCAACGAGGCAGACTGTTTCACTCTCATGCAGGCAGAGGTTTACGCTGTGCACGGCGGGCAGCGGGCCGTCTGCGGTTGCAAAGGTCACAGAGAGGTTTTCCAGTTGCAGCAGTGGGGTGGGGGCTTGAGTGGAAGGCTTGTTCATGGGCAGAGCCTACCAGAAGGTGCTGGCAAAAAAAAGCCTTGCGGGCTGGGGCGCTGCGTCAGGTGACAAGGCAATGGAGGGCAGGCCGGGCAGGGAGGTAGCGAAAGAAAAGGCAAAGCAGGGGGAGTTCTTTTGCGGTGTGGGTGAGCCTGTCAGGCCCATTTACGCAAACCCGACTTTTACGTCCTGAATGCGTCAGCACCGAAATTTTGATGCTCACGTACTTGAGTACGCTGCGCTCAAAATCCCGGCGCTTCCTTTTCAGACCGCAAAAAGCGTATTTTGCAAATTCGCCCAACACCTGCCATCGCCTTCGCATTCGCTCCGGCGAGTATAAGGAAGGCGACCCCACGACCAGCTTTTGATGGCGGGCGAGGGCGAGTTACGCGTTGGTGTCCAAGTGTAAATGTCAATTGAGACTATTGGCTGAAACGGACTAAGATTCAAAGCAAAAGCGTACTCTGGCATTTACGCGGCGCGGAGGGAGATCACCTGAGCGAGCGCAGCGAGTGAGGGAAGCTCCCGCAGCTATGGCCGCGTTGCCCTCGCCGTTTTGTGGAAGCTGAAAACTCAAGGGGGTGCTTCGGGGGGGATGCAAGGGGGGCCGAGAAGGGGGCGTAGCCCCATAACCGGCCCCGCCTTGCTGCGCGCCGCACAGGCGTCCCAACTTCGCCGGATGGCGAAAACATCGTGCCCGCAGGGCAGCAAAAAAATAGTATCGTACAGTTCAGCCGAAACCGCGCCTCACAGACGGCCCAAACAATCTCAAATAGCAAAAAAGCCCCCGGCGCAGAAACTATATGGTTTCCGCCGGGGGCTTGAATTCTGGCTTACAGGGCAAGGCTTAGTGCAACACCTGCGCCTTGCGGAAGTTCACATAGGCCTCACGCATGGCAATGTAGGGGTCTACAGCCACGGTGTTCAGGTCTTCATACAGGGGCAGCACATCGCCAAGAGCGTTGAACCGCAGGCCGCCGCCAACGCCAAGGCCCAGTTCCGTGGGTTGCAGGTAGAAAAGCGGGTCGGCAAACAGATCGCCAGCGCGGCCAACCGTGTCGCGCGCGGAGCTTGGCCCAATGATGGGCCAGACAATGTAGAAACCATGCCCCAAGCCCCAGCGTCCGAGCGTCTGGCCAAAGTCTTCACCTGTGGGATCAATGGGCACAATGGTTTTGTGTCCCTTTGCCACATCGGCAAAGCCCGCGCTGGAAGTGGTATTGATGACAAAACGCCCAAATTCCACCCCCGCTTCAAAAAAGCGGAACTGCAGAATGTTGTTCACAAAACGTACAGGAAACAGCAGGTTGGAAAAGAAATTTTTCAACCCTGAACGCAACTGGTGCGGCGTAACTGTTTCCCATGCCGTGTAGGCGGGTTTGGCAACGTAGAGAAAGAAAATGTCGTTGAAATGGAACCAGAACCTGTTCCACGGTTCAATGGGGTCTGAAATACTCTGGATCGGCTCGTTGTCGTAGTCGTCCAGGGTATTGTCTGCATTCATGGTCCCGTAGGGCGTTACTGTGATGGCCCCGGGCTGCAGCTGGGGCGCCTTGCCGTACACAGTGGAGGGCGCAGGCGCCTGACTGGGGGCGGCACTGGCTGGCGCATGCCACAAGCACAGCAGTGCTGCCAGCAGAAAACCGGGCACATAGAGATGCCCCGACAGTGTTGATGTGTAGCTACTGGCCATTGCCCTGCCGGACCTCCTGCGCCTTGGCCTTGACCCTGGCAATAAGCTGGTCAGGGCTGCCGGTGTTCAGAATGTCCTGAAACTGGGTGCGATAGTTTTTGACCAGGCTGATATTTTCAATCAGCACGTCA
>NZ_DASQOG010000068.1:0-6958 GCF_035644575.1 Desulfovibrio sp.
CACATCGGGACACATGACCGCGCACGAGGCACAGCCCGTGCATTGGCCTTCCATTTCCATCACTTCATAACCGTGGCGGTTAAAACGGCCCGAAGGCCGGAGGATGTGCACCGGGCAGACTTCCACACACAGGCGGCAGCCTTTGCAGCGCTCTTCCATGAATACAACTCTTGACATTTCAGCTCCTTGGGATTCCACACCCGCTTCTTGAAACAATCAGCGAATAAGCATGGCATCGCCATATGAGAAGAACCGATACCCCCTGCTCACGGCCTCGGCATAAGCGGCAAGCACGCGCTCGCGCCCGGCCAGGGCAGAAACCAGCATGATCAGGGAGGACTCAGGCAGATGAAAGTTTGTCAGCAGGCCGTCAACCACACGGAAGGGCCTGCCGGGGTACAAAAAGATGTCCGTCCAACCGGTAAAGGGCTGCACCCTGCCGCACAATTCAGCCACGCCCTCCATAGAGCGCAGGCTGGTGGTGCCAACGGCAATCACAGGCCGCCCTTCACGCTTGGCCTCGGCAATGGCAAGAGCCGTTGCCTCGGGCATTTCCACATATTCCCTGTGCATGCGATGGCCGCGTATGTCGGCGCTGCGCACAGGGCTGAAGGTGCCGTAACCCACGTACAAGGTTACGTCCGCCCACTGAAAGCCTCTGGCCTTCAGGGTTTCTCGCATTTCGGGGGTAAAGTGCAGCCCCGCCGTGGGCGCGGCCACAGAACCCGTCTTGTCCTCGCGGGAATAAATGGTCTGGTAGCGGCTCAGATCTTCTTCCGCATCTGTCCGTTTGATGTAGGGCGGCAAGGGGATGTGCCCTGTGGCGGCAAAGGCCTTGGAGAGGTCGCCGTCCCAGGCCAGACGCACACGCCGATGCCCGAATTCGCCCGATTCCAGCACGGTCACGCTGATGCCCGCGCCAAATTCAAGCTTTTCACCATCACGAATGCTGCCGCCGGAGCGTATGAGCCCCTCAACCTCGGCACTTGAGCCGCCAAGCTTGTCGGGCCGTGCCCTTTCAAGCACCAGCGGCAGGGGCGTGAGCAGCAGAAACTCCACCTTGCCGCCGGTGGAGCGTGTTCCCAGCAGGCGCGCCTGCAGTACGCGGGAATTGTTGGCTACCAGCAACGCGCCCTCGGGCAGGCAGTCCGGCAGATCGCTGAACTGGTGGTGCTCAAGCTCAAGCGCGCCCTGGCGCGGCATGACCAGCAGACGCGAGTTCCCGCGCTCTTCGGGCGGGAACTGGGCTATCTGCGCTTCAGGCAATGCAAAATTATAACTTTCGAGAAAAAAATCCGCTTCCTCAATGGGCATAATACGTGGGCCTCGTTAATGAACCTCTCGCGCCGTGGGCTTGTCAGCATGCGGCGGAGGCGCTAGTGTACTTGGGTTGCTTCCGGAGCATTTCACGCCGGGAGGAGGAGATTATAGCCATGCGACGCCCGCTTGTCATCCTTGCAGTCACCCTGCTTGCCGCTCTGATGGCGGGCTGTTCGACGATGGAAATCAACAATCCCTTTACCAATGACCCCCTTACGGGCGGCGTTGATACAGGCACAAGCCAACTTTTGGGGGTTTCCACACCCGCCGGAATGCAGCGTTTCCCCACCCATGGCTACCAGACAGCCGGAACCGGAGGCGCGCAAGGGCTTGAAATATTTCGCGGTGATGCCGACATAGGCTTTGCAGCCCAGATCATGTTCACCGGCTTGCAGGGTCAGGGCTGGCATCTGCGCATGGCCCAGCGCAAGGGCATACGCAGCGTATACGTGTACGAACGCGGCTCAACCGTGGCTACGCTGACAATTGAACGGGAAACCATGGGTACCGTGCTTGCCATCTGGGTTGCCGACCGCATGCCCGATGGCGCAACCTTGCCCATGCAGGAAAATACAGGCAACAGCGGCTACGGCGGGGGAAAAAGCGGCAGCGGCGCCTCGTCTGGTTACAGCGAAAGCTCTGGCGGAGGCGGCGGCATGAACTCCTCCCCCAAGCCTGGCTTTACTGAAAGCTGGGGCGGCAACAAGGGCGGTCTCCAGGAGCGAAACCTATGAGCGAAAGCAAAAGTGGTCTGAGCACTCCCTTTGACCAGAGCACCCGTTACGAACGCAAGCGTCTGCATCTTGGCGTGTGCGGTTCTGTGGCCTGCTACAAGGCCGCTGATCTGCTGCGCGCATGGACAGGCTTGGGCATGCATGTTTCCGCCACGCTCACGCCGGGCGCACGCCGCTTTGTGGCTCCCCTGCTCTTTGAATCGCTGGGCGCTGCCCCGGTCTACGAGGACATGTTTTCGCCGGGGCAGGATGTTTTTTCGCATCTTGAACCGGGGCAACACGCGCAGGCCCTGGTGGTGGCTCCGGCATCGGCCGACGCTCTGTTCCGTCTGGCGCACGGCGCGGCGAGCGACATGCTGGCGGCGCAGGCTCTGGCCTTTGACGGGCCAATGGTGATCGCCCCGGCAATGAATCCGCGCATGTGGGCCAACCCTGCCACCCAGGCCAACATTGACATTTTGCGGCAACGCGGGGCGCACATTGTACTCCCGGCATGCGGCGGCACGGCCTGCGGCGAACAGGGCGAGGGCCGTCTTGCCCCCCTGCACGATATTTTTCTGGCGGCCCTGCGCGCGCTTTCGCCGCAGGACATGGCGGGCAAGCGAGTTATGGTCACGCTTGGCCCCACACGCGAGGCATGGGACGGCGTGCGCTTCTGGTCAAATCCTTCCAGCGGCCTCATGGGTGCGGCGCTGGCAGTGGCGGCATGGCTGCGCGGCGCAGAGGTTACTGCCGTCTGCGGCCCCGGCGTACGCGTGCGTTTGCCGCGTGAAATCGTCCGGCACGACGTTGTGAGCGCCCGCGACATGTTTCAGGCCGCAGCCGATGTCTGGCCCGACATGGACATGGGCATGTTCACCGCTGCTGTGGCGGATTTTTCACCTCAACCCTTTGGTTCCCGCAAATTCAAGAAAGCGGACGCGCCGGATGGCCTCACCGTGGCCTTTACGCCCAACCCTGATATTCTGCGCACTCTTTCCGAGGGCCGCAAGCCCGGTCAGAAGGTGCTGGGCTTTGCCGCGGAAACCGCCGCAGACATGCAGGCCCTGCTGCCTCTGGCCCATACCAAGCTCCAGGGCAAAAAGGCCGATGTGCTGGCAGCCAACCGCGTCAACGCCACAGACAGCGGCTTTGGCGCTGCCACCAACTCCATGGCTGTTGTAGATGCAGCCGGACATGAAGAAATCTGGCCCAACCAAAGCAAGGCCGATGTGGCCTGGGAACTGTGTTCATGGCTTTTGCGCTCGTAAACCCCGTCAGCGCGCTCTGGCAGCGCCGGGGGCTTACCACCCTGCTCATGCCCGAAGGCTATGATGCCTTTGCCGCCCCCCAACAGGAGGCGTCTCGCGCTGCATCCGCCAACGCCCACGGCCAGACTCACGCGGCCCAGCCCGCGCGTGAACGCCAGCCCTGGCAGCAAAGTCCGCGACCGGCAAGCCCCGCGCCAAATCGTGAAGCGCAAGCCCAGCGGCGGCCCCACATGTCCACAGGGCCGGATGCTGCCCAGGCTGCCAACAGAACAGCCCCCCATGCCGAAGCCGCCCCTGCCGCAGAGCAGGGCAAGGCCGCCGCGTGGCTGCCCTTGCCTCCCCACGTGTGGCCCGCCCCCTGGCAGGCGCGCCTGAAGCAAACCCGCCCCGGCCCTGTGCTGTGGACATACTGGAATCTTGGCCCCGACCTCTGCGATCCGCAAACCCCGGGCCGGATGGAACGCCGCCAGTTTTTGCAACGCCTGCTGAACGATCTGGGGCATCCCGCAGGTACGCACACATTCTGGCCCTCATGCCTGCCGCCCGACCCCGCAGCATTGCCGCCAGACGTACCGCCCATGTCGGACAATGGCTTTGCAGCCAATGCTGACGTGTTCTGGTCTGGCGCTGCCCAACTCCGCGCCAGAGGCGTGGTGGTCATGGGTTCGGCGGCGGCCAATGCCGTTGCTCTCCCCGGCGGGCTGCGGCCCCCGCAGCAGATACGCCACAGGGGCAAGCTGGTATGGGTTCTCTGGGACGTGGACAATCTGCTCCAGTTCGATCAGCGCTATGCATCCATGCTGGCTCTGCTGCGCGAAGCCCTGCGCCATATTTTGCGGTAAAACCCGCAAGCAGGACGCGTGGGGGTCGCCGCGCGCCACGGCCTGCCCTTCATTGTCGCTCGTGAGCGACCGAGAGGAGATTTTCTTTCCATGTTTATCGCGCTTGGACTCACCTTTCTTGGCATGGCCCTTGGCTTTCTGCTGCGCGGCCAGCCCTGGATTACCTCGCTGACACGCTGCGTTACCCCCGCCATCATGCTGCTGCTTTTTGCTCTGGGCATATCCGTGGGCAGCAACGAATTGCTCATGCAGTCCCTACCCCGGCTTGGCGGCGCTGCCCTGGCCCTCACGGTTGCGGGCATTCTGGGTTCCTTTGCCTGCGTGGCACTGATCCGCCGATTCTTCACCAAAACGCCCACTCCCACAGGGATTTCTCCCCAACAAAAGGCGTCCGATGCTGAGGCACCCAACCATGAAGGGTAGCCTTATCATCCTGTTTTTCTTTTGTTCCGGGGCGTTGCTGGCTCGCGTGGGGTTGATACCCACCTATCTGGTGGAGCACGACTTCACAGTCTATGCCCTGTGGCTGCTCATGCTGCTGGTGGGCATTTCCATCGGTTCAGACCGCAGATTGGGCGAAATTTTACGCACGCTGCGCCCGCGCGTTTTGTTGCTGCCGCTGGCAACCACTGTGGGAACTTTTGCTGGCACGGCGCTCATGAGCCTGTTTCTGACATACAGCGTGAGCGAGTGCATGGCTGTGGGCGCGGGCTTTGCCTATTATTCGCTCTCGTCCATCTTCATTTCGCAATACAAGGGGCCGGAGCTGGGTACTATTGCGCTCATCAGCAATATTGCCCGTGAACTCATCACGTTGCTGCTCACGCCCTTGCTGGCGAAGTATTTTGGCCCGCTCATGCCTATCAGTTGCGGCGGGGCGTCTACCATGGATACGACGTTACCTGTTATTACACGGTATTGCGGCAAGGACTGGATTTTTGTTTCCATTGTGCATGCCATGATACTTGATTTCAGCGTGCCGTTCTGGGTGATTTTCTTTTGTACCCTTTAGAATAGTCACCCCAATGCGGGGGGGGGGTATTGAGCCTGTCAGGCTGATTTACGCAAACCCGACTTTTACGATCTGAATATGTCAGCGCCGGGATTTTGATGCTCACTTACATGAGTACGCTGCGCTCAAAACCCCGGCGCTTCCTTTTCAGCCCGCAAAAAGCGTATTTTGCAAATTCGCCCAACACCAACCATCGCCTCCGCTCTGCTTCGGCGAGTATAAGGAAGGCGACTCCACAACCTGCTTCTGATCACGGGCAATGGGAAAAGGCAATTAAACGCAAAAGAGACAGGAAAGCAGAGGAGGGGTTGGTAGTGGATAAGGTTCGCGTGACGCAAAAATTTTTAATAAGTAATGCGGACAGTGCTTGTTGGCTGAAGCGGAATCTCATCCAAAGCGAAAACGGGCGCTGGCATTTACGCGTCGCGGAGGGAGATCACCTGAGCGAGCGCAGCGAGAGAAGGAAGCTCCCGCAGCACAAGACGCGTGCCCTCGCAATCCCACGGTAATTGAAACCCCAAGGGGGGTGATCCGGGGGGAGTGCAGAGGGGGCGCAGCCCCATACGGAGTATTGGCTTAGCCAATACGACCGGAAATCAGGAGCAGGTCGCGGCTTTGCCGCGCCGTCAGCGACTGATATCCGTGCCTTACCGCTCGGCGGCAACGCCGCCGCAAGCGGCCCAAAGACCGCAGGGCGGGGTTTGGCATCAGAATGGCGGGGCGTAGCCCCATAGCCGGTCCCCTTCCCCCCGCGCCGGGCAGGCGTCCCAAACTTCGCCGGGAGGCAAAATTTCCGTGCCCGAAGGGGGGCCCAATCCCGCCGCAAGGCAAAACAACTTACCAGATTCCTGCCTTGCCAGATCGCTCAAAAGCGCTCACTATGAACGCAAGCCTGAAAACAGACCGTGGAGGAACTGCTCATGGCCCGCATGCGATCTACAAAACAAAAGCTTAAAGAATGCCTTGTCAGCCCGCAGTGGCGCGAGCACCTGGACGAAATCGCCCAGGGCGGCCTTGAAAATGTAGGGCCGCTCTTTTCCTTTCTTCTGCTCGGCCCCCAGACCATGCACCGCGCCGCAGTGGCGCTGGGGCAGATAACGGCGCGCCTGATGCAGGAACAGCCGGAATCGGCCAAGAATATCATCCGCCGCCTCATGTGGCACCTCAATGAAGAATCCGGCAACATCGGATGGGGCATCCCCGAGGCCTTTGCAGAAATCCTCGCTGCCAGCGAATCCCTGGCCAAGGATTTTCACCGCATTCTTATCAGCTACATCATTGATCTTGGCCGCGATGACAACTATTGCGACAACGACACCCTGCGCCGCTCCTGCTACTGGGCCATCGGGCGTCTTGCCCAGGCACGCCCGCAATTGTGCCTGACCGCTCGCCCCTGGCTGCTGAAAGGATTGGAAGACGTGGACACGGTGTGCCAGGGCATGGCCGCATGGGCGCTCTGCCAACTGCCGCCCGACCTCATGGACGCCCCTGCCTTGCGCCGTCTGGCCGAAGCGGGCAACACAGCCCCCTGCGAACTTTTTGACGGCGAAGATGTTTACGAAAAAACCGCCAGCCAGATTGCAGCCGAGGCTCTTGAGGGCAAGCTGAAGTAACGTTCTCCTTGCGAGCAGCCTGCAAGACATAGCTGGCGCTTGCCATAATCAAAACCACCCGCATAGCGGGTGGTTTGCTCTGGCCCTGTAAGGGCCTGTTACCGGCTGCGCCTAAAGACGCTAGCTTTCACTGCGTTCAAGCCCAGTGCCGTTGTCGCTTTGGCTACCCCTTGAAGGGGTCTTGATA
>NZ_DASQOG010000069.1:0-14264 GCF_035644575.1 Desulfovibrio sp.
TTGTGACCTCCTTTTGATTTGTTCGTTTGCAGTTGCCAGACCGCAAGTCGTTGTAACAAATCAAAAGGAGTTTTGCTGACATGCTTAAAGCTTTAAGCTTTACGGAACCCCCCGCCTAGCGGGGGGTTTTCTACATACAAAAAAGCGGCCCCCACGTGAGCAGGGGCCGCTTGCAGTCAGACATCAAGCCTGATTTTAAAATACTTCAGCAACAATTTCAGCCCTGTAGGGCATACCTACCGCTGTTATCGATCATCACTGGCTAGTTTCCGGATTTCATACTGCTGATAAGCCCTCGCAGCACCTGGGCTTGCTGGGCCATGTCAGAAACCGCCCCGGCAGAATGCTGCATGGCGGAGCTGGTTTCGAGCGAGATACGGTTCACGTCTTCAATGGAGCGGTTGATCTCCTCGCTGGTGGAGGACTGTTCTTCCGCAGCTGTGGCGATGGACTGCACCTGCTGTGCCGTGGCGTCCACCAGCTCCACAATTTCATTCAAGGCTTCGCCCGAGGTGCTCGCAAGCGTGGTGGCGGTGTCAATCATGCCCACAACCTGATCCACATTGCTCACATTTTTGCGGGTGCCGTTCTGGATATCGCGGATGGCGTCGCCCACTTCCTTGGTGGCGGTCATGGTTTTTTCCGCCAGTTTGCGCACCTCATCGGCTACCACGGCAAATCCGCGACCGGCTTCGCCCGCACGCGCCGCTTCAATGGCCGCATTGAGCGCCAGCAGGTTGGTCTGGTCGGCAATATCCGAAATAACGCCCAATATCTGCCCCGTACTCTCGGCCTGCTTGCCGAGAGAGGTCATTTCCGTTTTCAGTTCCACGGCGCTGGTCTGGATACGGCTGATGTCCTTGACCACACGGGCCACCACATCTGCACCGCTTTCAGCCTTGCTTTTGGCGGTTTTGGCAGATTCGGCAGCCTGCCCCGCGTTGCGCGCCACTTCAAGCACGGTGGCGTTCATTTCTTCCATGGCGGTGGCTGTTTCGCCCACGCGCGCGGTCTGGCTTTGAGCGCCACGGCTGGCTTGCTCCACCTGGGCCGAGAGTTCTTCCGAAGCCGTGGTTACGGCCTCCACGACGCCTTCAAGCTCGGTGGCGGCATGCAGCATGCCGTCGGCCTTGGCCTGTTCGGCGGCCATGCGGGCGGCTTCTGCCTCTTTTGTTGCGCTGGCTGCGCGTTCCGATTCTTCCTGCGCCAGACGGCTTTTTTCATCGGCCTCGGCGATCTTGGCCTTGAGGCTGCCCACCATGCTGCGCAGGCTGTCAGCCAGATGACCAATTTCATTACGCAGGTTGATTGTCAGGGAGGATTCAAGATTGCCGTCAGCAACGTCTGAAGCAAAAGCCTGCAACTGCCGCAAGGGGCGCACGACCACCTTGTCCAGCGCGAACAGACAAATGCCCACCAGCGACAGAATAGTGATAAATCCCAGCACCAGCATGGCGTTGCGCTGTTCATGGGCCGGAGCTTCTATTTCATCGCGGCTCACGGTCACGCCCACGCGCCAGTTCCAGTTGGGAGCCACATCCCACGCCAGCATGCGTTTTTCGCCGTTACGCACAAATTCCACGCCATTGCCGGATTCAGCCTTGACCATATCGCTGACGCCCGGCTCCCCAGCCATGTTTTTGAGGATAAGGTCGCTGTCCACGTGGCTGATCACGACACCCTCGGGCGAAACCACAATGACGCGGCCAGTCTTGCCTATGGTGATGCCCTTGAGGTTGTTGGTCAGACTGTCAATGTCGTAGGACATGCCCACGCCGCCAACCACTTTGCCTTTGTCGTCAAAAATGGGCGTAGTGACGCTGACTATGAGCTTGCCCGTGGCAATGCTTTTGAGCGGGGCGGAACTGTACCCCACCTTGCCAGCCAGAGCAGCCTTTATGTATTCACGCTCAGCCAGATCGTTAACCTTGCCCAGTTTACCCTGTGCGCAAAGAATAACCTGCTTGCCCGAAGCATCAAACAGATAGAGCGTATTTATCTCGGGTGCAGCCTGCGACATGGCAGCAAGAAAAACTTCCGCGCCCTTTTTGTCTTCGCCCGTAAGCAGAAATTCACGCAGTCTTGGCGGCTTGGAAACACCGTTTACAAACATGCTGAGCTGGGTTCCAAAATCGCCCAGAGATTTGCTTACCGTATCTGCGGTGAGGTCCATTTCGTGAGTGCTTGCCTTAAGGTTCGCCTCATCCCCCATGCGCGTTACAACAACAACCAGAGCCGACTGCACCGCCAGGACCACGATGCTGATGACCAGCAACATGGCAGTTCTGATACTGCGTGAAAACATAAAAACATCCTTTGCGTAATAAACCTGTCATCTTAGCACATTGATCCTTGGCGATTCATACGCGGCATCTCCCATTTCGGGAGGATGATAATTCCCCAAGAGATCATGCCATGCAGCCCGCAACGCGGCTATTTTTCAAATACCACGCAATCTACGTACCAGAGCAGGAGCGGCATACCGCACAGCAAGAAAGAAGCGGCAGCGCAACAGATCTGCGCTGCCGCTTCTTTGATTATCGGCTTCTAAAATATAAACTTTACTTTTTTTGTAAAGAAAGTCGTCCGGCCACGGCATCCGCCCCCATGCGGGCGAATTCGGCCACTTCACGCCCCTGACGGGCGCTTTCGGGCAGGAGCAGTTCCGGCTTGTTGGCCAGGCTTTTGTCTGGCGTGACGCCGTATTCCGGCGGGAAGGAGTCGTTGAAATACATGTCCTGAAAACCGGCGAACTTAAGCGCATGAGCCGTGGCGTCAAGCACGGCATGCTCCTTGTCGCTGATCAGGCCAAGGGCCTTGGCGTTCATAAGGCCCGCAAGGCACTCGCCACCCTGGGTGCAGGCAATGTGGCCGTGACGGTTGGCAACGATCATGGCGTCCATGATCTGCTGTTCGGTCACGCGCACCACCTGAAAAGCCCCTTCACCGCCCTTTTCGATAAACATCTCCGCCAGCTTGCGCACACGCGGAAAGGAAACGGGGTTGCCGATCATGGCGGCCTGCGCCACGCTGGGCGTGACGGTTACGGGCTGCCAGTGGCGGGCATCCTTGGGCGCATCGTAATAACGCCACACCGGGTCAGCATGCTCGGACTGCACGCCGAACACACGGGGCAGCGAGGAGATGATGCCGAGCTCCAGCATTTTCAAAAATCCGCACATGATGGCCGTGATGTTGCCCGCATTGCCGATGGGCACAAAGAGGCACAGATCGGTCATGTCCCAGCCATACCACTGGGCTGTTTCATACGCGTAGGATTCCTGCCCGAGGATGCGCCAGCTATTCTTGGAATTAAGCAGGGCCACGCGGTAGTTTTCGGCCAGCAGTTCGACCACCTTCATGCAGTCGTCAAACACGCCGGGCAGTTCAAGCACGGTTGCACCGCTGCCCAGGGGCTGGGAAAGCTGCTGGGGCGTTACCTTGCCGTGGGGCAGAAGCACCACGCTCTTGAGAGGCGCGCCCACATACGAGGCATAAAGGGCCGCCGCTGCCGAGGTGTCGCCAGTGGAGGCGCACACGGTCAGCACTTCGTCCCACTTGTTGCGGCGGCACAGCCACTTGAGATAGCTGAACGCGCAGGCCATGCCGCGATCCTTAAAGGAGGCGCTGGGGTTCTGGCCGTCATTCTTGTAGGCAAAGGGCACACCCACGCGGTCGCGCAGGGCCGGGGCCGCTTCAATAATCGGCGTGATGCCTTCACCCAGATACACGATATCGTCTTCGTCCAGCAGGGGAGCAAGCAGCTCGTAAAAACGGAATATCCCCCGAAGCGCGGTGCTGCGGCTGGCGGAACGGGCGTCAAAAAGCTCGCGCCACTCTGCGCCGCTGCGTTCTTTCAGTTTGTCGAAATCCAGGTTTTCCAGCAGAAACACGCCGCCGCATTGCGGGCAGGTGTACAGCAGGCTGTCGCCGGGATGACGCGCGCCGCAGTCAAGACAAACATACTCCATGCGGCCGCGATAGGCCGGAAAATCCGCATGCGCCATGAGAGAAACTCCTTGATAAGTGCATCGGGCAAACAGCCTTGCCGCAGGCTGTCTGCGCAGCCTCCGCCACAAAAACATTTTGCGGCAAAAGGCCCATACTGGCATGTACAACAGCAGGGTGACCGCTGTCGTAAATTTGCAGGCAGCCTGAACTAGCCTTTATTTTCCTGTTTTTCAGCGTGCTTGCCCTTGAGCCAGCTGTTTTCTGTTCCTGCACGCAGTCGGGCGATGTTTTCCTTGTGCTTCCACACCACCACGGCGCACACGCACAGGGCCAACGGCAGCCAGGCCCACTGACCGGTAACGGCCAGGGCCACGGCCAGCGCCACGACCAACGTGAGCGAACCCAGCGAAACAAAGCCGCTACGCCAGATAACAAGGCAGCACAGGGCCGAGGCCGCCAGCAGATGCCAGAAAGCCAGGGGGAGGAACACGCCAATGCTGGTGGCAACAGCCTTGCCGCCCTTGAACTTCATGAAGCACGAAAAAACGTGCCCAAGCACGCAGGCCAGGCCCACCACACTCACAAATACGGGCGAGGGATTGATGCGAAAGGCCAGCCACACGGGCACAGCCCCTTTGCAGACGTCGCACGCAAGGGTTGCCACACCCCAGCCAAAGCCGCACAGACGGGCCACATTGGTGGCCCCGGTGCTGCGGCTGCCGCTTTCACGCGGGTCTATGCGGCAAAAGGTCTTGGCTATAACAAGGCCCCACGGCACAGAACCAAGCACATAGGCCAGAGCAATCCACAATACTTCCAGCATATAATTCTCCGCTGCAAGCCTCTGAAAATACGGGCAGAAGCCCGCAAGCCCAAAAAGTCCCCTAAAAAACACAATCTTACATGGCAGTGCAAATACCTGTCGGCGCGCAGGCCAAGCAGGGACGCAGCCCGCCGGAAGCTAAAGGCGGTCTAACCCGCCGTAACCGCTTCCAGAATCATGATTTCATTATACAGGGGCTGCACCTTGCCAATGCGCACGTCCACGGCAAGGCCGGGGTGCGAACGCTCGTCAAAAAGCCGCCTTTTACCGCGTACAAACATACCCTGATCAGGCAGACTCACGGTAATAAAAGCATCGTTTTCTTCAGTGATGACGCCGTTCCACCAGACCTTGTCGCCTTTCTGGCGGAAGAACAGCAGCTTCCAGTAGCGCGGGCGGAAGCGCTGCACCTGCCCCGCCGCGTCCAGCGCGGGCGAAAGCACGTTGAGCAGGTCTGTCAGCTCGGCTTCTGTCCAGCGCGGCGCGCCAGTGCGGAAAAAATGCACCAACTGTTCTTCGTTGACAAGATCGGGATAACGCCTGAGCGGCGAGGTCACAGGGGTGTATCGCGCAAGCCCGAGGGCCGCGTGGGGCCGGGCCTGCACCTCAAGGCCGGAGGGCGTGAGCGCGCGCATGATGCGCGTCATGTCCTGCGGGCTTGTCCAGATGCCTGCGTATTCCCTGGGCAGGGCCACGTCCTGAACGCGGTGCAGCATGGCGACGCCGTGATCGGCGGCCCATTGGGCCACTGCGGCGCTGGCGAGGATCATCATTTCCGCCACCAGCATCTGCGCGTCCGAGGCCTGATAGTCCAGCCCAACTTCCACGCGCACTTCTGCCCCTTCGCCTTCAAGACGGATCACAGGGTCGGGCCTGTCCATGATTACCGCGCCGTCCGCGATGCGGGCGGTCTGCCGCTGCCGCGCAAGCTCAAGGCCCAAACGCAGCTGTTCGGCATAGGGCGTGGCCGCGTTCTGCGGCAGTGGCTCGCCTGCGGCCTGCGCGTCAAGCACAGCCTGACTGTCCACATAGGTCAGGTTGGCGGCAAGGCTGGCCTGCACAACAGAAATCTCGCACTCGCCAAGAGTGCCGTCCGCCGCCACATGCACGAGCACGCTCAGGGCGGGGCGCGTCTGGCCCGCCAGCAGCGAATAGGCATCCGTGCCCAACACTTCGGGCAGCATGTGGCAGTCGCCTTCCGGCAGGTAGATGCTGGTGCCCCGGTGCAGCACCATCTTGTCCAGCGGCCCGCCAAAATTCCAGAACAGCGAGGGGCAGGCCAGCATGAGGGTCAGCGCCCAGCCGTCGCCCTCCGCCTCCACATGAAAGGCATCGTCCACATCGCGCGTGGTTGCGCTATCGATGCTGATGCAGGGCAGCTCGCAAACATCAAGGCTGTCTTCTTGCCCGTTCTTGGCAAGGGCTGCCAAAGGATCGCGCCCTGAGGCGGCAAGGGATTCAACCTCATCGGCGCAGGCCTGCCACCAGGTGTCGCCCGAGGCATAACCCGCGCGGTCAAGCCAGAAATTATAGTGCGGCGGCACCTTGCCCCAGGCCACCAGCAGTTGCAGGGGCAGATGCGGCACATCCGGCATGCCCTTGCTCAGGGTGCGCCAGATGTTTTCCCATTCCTGACTTTCAGGATCAACCATTCGGGAAAAAAGGACTTCTTCAAGGCGCTCGGCCACTTCCTGCGGGGGCCATTCGCCAAGGGCAGCGCCCTCGCGCGGGGGCTGGGGCAGCTCGCGCTTGCGGCAGGCAACATCCCACAAAAGGCGCAGAAAGGTGGCTCCGCCTGCAATGAGCGATTCGCGCTCAAGGCGGATTTTCTCCTCGGCCATGCGTTTTTCAACCATATCGGCTGAAAAAACCTGAAAATCCGGGGGTTGAAAACGGAAATGGCTTTTGCAGGCCAGCAGGGCGCGGCCATAGGCAGCCACATGGTCGGTGGTGGGGTCGCTTTCAAAAAGTTCGGCAAACCAGCTTGCCGGGGCCACTTCCACCTCGCCCTGGGCGAGTTCCCACACGTCCATGACGGGGATCTGGACGGCCATGTCTTCGCGGTTTTTTCTGTGCGCTTCAAGCACGCGCACGGCGTCTTCCCGGCCCATGTCCGCTCCGTGCATGGGCCCTATCCAGGGCAACAGGCGCGAAGAATTGAGCCGGGTTTCCCTTCTGTTGGGCAACAACAGCCGCAGTCTGCCCCCGACCTCTTCAGTGACCAGGGCAATCTGTACGGCATTGCCTTCCATATATTCCACCACGCAACCCGGCGCCGGGTAGCGCACACAATCAGACATGCCCGCTCCTTCAGGAAAAGCGCGTCCGCTCTCCCATAGACCGTCGCGCTTGCAGCCAAAGACATTCCTTTATTTTTGGCCTTCTGGCAAGTGCCGCCGGGGGCGCAGCGCCAGACATACTGGACGCAAGGGCTGTAAACCGCTATATTAGCGGCTTACGGCAACAATTTTTACCACTCGCATAGCGCGAGCAGGGCGGACACCCAATGAGCAACATTATTCACCAAACTGGAGGCAGCCGTACCCTGGTCATGCAGGAGCCGGAAAAACCGCAGCTCTACCGTGAGCTTTTCCCTTACACCAGCGTTTGCCGCACCTCGTTTGACGAGGTTCTGCTGTCCCCCCGACCGGCAGATCAGATGCGCATTACCGACACGACCTTTCGCGACGGCCAGCAGGCCCGCCCCCCCTATACGGTCAAGCAAGTGGCAAAGATGTTCGATTTTCTGCACCGACTCGGCGGAAAAACCGGACTCATCACGGCATCGGAATTTTTTCTGTACTCGGCCAAAGACCGCAAGTGCATTGATGTATGCCGCGCCAGGGGCTACCGCTTTCCGCGCGTGACCGCCTGGATACGCGCTACCAAGGAAGACCTCAAACTCGCGCGCGACATGGAATTTGACGAAACCGGCATGCTCACCAGCGTGTCGGACTACCATATTTTTCTCAAGCTGGGCAAAACCCGCCAGCAGGCCATGGACATGTATGTGGGCATGGCAGAGCAGGCGCTGGAATGGGGCATCATCCCCCGCTGCCATTTTGAAGACGTGACCAGAGCCGACATTTACGGCTTTTGCCTGCCCCTGGCACAGCGGCTCATGGAGCTTTCGCGCCAGAGCGGCATGCCGGTCAAAATCCGCCTGTGCGACACCATGGGTTACGGCGTCCCCTACCCCGGCGCGGCCCTGCCCCGCTCGGTGCAGCGCATTGTGCGCTGCTTTACGGACGAGGCCGGCGTTCCCGGGCAGTGGCTTGAGTGGCACGGGCACAACGATTTCCACAAGGTGCTGGTCAACGGTGTTACCGCGTGGCTCTATGGCTGCGGCGCGGTCAACGGCACCCTGTTCGGCTTTGGCGAGCGCACGGGCAACACCCCGCTGGAAGCCCTGCTGGTGGAATACATTTCGCTTACGGGCGACGATGCCGCCGCAGACACCACAATTCTGAGCGAAGTTGCCGAGTTCTTTGAAAAAGAACTGAACTACCGCATTCCGCACAACTATCCCTTTGTGGGCCGCGACTTCAACGCCACCAGCGCGGGAGTGCACGCCGACGGCCTGGCCAAGAACGAAGAGATCTACAATATCTTCGACACCAAGCATCTGCTTGGCCGCCCGGTGCCCATCATTATTACCGACAAAACGGGCCGCGCTGGCGTTGCCTACTGGATAAACGCCAACCTCAATCTGCCCAAGGACCAGCAGGTTTCCAAAAAGCATCCTGCCGTGGGCCAGATATACGACGCCATCATGGCCGTGTACGAAGAAACGGGCCGCACCACCAGCTTCTCGCACGAAGAAATGGAAGCCCTGGTGCAGCGCTTCATGCCCGAACTCTTCGCCTCCGAATACGACCAGATGAAGCAGCTGGCTGGCGAACTTTCGGCCAATATCATCATCCGCCTTGCCCGCAGCAAGGATCTGCTGGATCTCAACAAGCATGCCTGCGCACGGCTGGACGAATTCGTGCGCGAATATCCCTTCATCCAGTACTGCTACCTCACCGACGACCAGGGCAAGCTGCGCTGCTCGGCCATTACCGACCCGGTCTACAAGGAAACCTACGAGGCCCTGCCCATCGGCTACGATTTTTCGGAGCGCGAATGGTTCAAGATGCCCATGAAAACCGGCGACCTGCACATCATGGATGTGTACCAGTCGCACTTTACAAGCAAGCTCATCATCACCGTTTCATGCGCGGTTACTGATGACAAGGACAACATCGTGGGCGTCATTGGTGTGGACATCCAGCTTGAACTGCTCCTCAAACGCGCGCGCGCCCTTCAGCAGGAAGTGGCGGCAGCTGACGACAGCGACAACGACTAAGGGAAGGAAATTCCATGAACAAGAGAATCTACTGGATCGAAGGCGATGGCATTGGCCCCGAAATCTGGAAGGCCGCGCGCCCTGTCATTGAAGCTGCCCTTGCTGCCGAAAATACCGGCATCAATCTGGAGTGGACAGAGCTGCTGGCGGGCGACAAGGCCGTGAAAGAAACCGGCTCTCCCCTGCCGGAAGAAACCATGCAGACCCTGCGCAGCGCAGAGCTTGCCATGAAGGGCCCCCTCGGCACCCCCGTGGGAACGGGGATCCGCAGCCTCAACGTGGCTTTGCGCCAGGGGCTTGATCTCTACGCCTGCATCCGCCCGGTGCGTCACTTTGAAGGGCTTGAAACCCCCGTCAAACACCCCGAGCGCGTCAACATGGTCATTTTCCGCGAAAATACCGAAGACGTTTACGCCGGTGTGGAATTTGCCGCAGAGACCCCCGAGGCCCGCAAGCTTATCACCTTTTTGCGCGAAGAACTGGGCGTGAACAAGGTGGGCGATGCCGCTGCCGTGGGCATAAAGCCCATGACCGAGGCTGGCTCCAAGCGCTTGGTGCGCCGCGCTCTGCGCTTTGCCCTTGACCAGAAGCAGCAGAGCCTCACCCTTGTGCACAAGGGCAATATCATGAAGTTCACCGAAGGCGCCTTCCGCCAGTGGGGCTACGATGTGGCCGCGCAGGAATTTGGCGACCTTACCTGCACGGAAAAAGAACCCGTGGCTGGACGTCTGGTGGTCAAAGACCGCATTGCCGACGCCATGTTTCAGGAGGCCCTGCTGCGCCCCGAGCAGTACCAGATTCTCGCCACGCCCAACCTCAACGGCGACTATATCTCTGACGCGCTGGCGGCGCAGGTGGGCGGCCTTGGGCTGGCCCCCGGCGTCAACATGTCGGACACCCTGGCCTTTTACGAAGCCACCCACGGCACTGCCCCCACCATTGCGGGCAAAGACAAGGCCAACCCCGGCAGCGTCATTTTGTGCGGCGCGCTGATGCTTGAACACATCGGCGTGCCCAAGGCAGCCGAGCGCATCCGCAATGCCGTGAGCAAGGCCATTGCCGCCAAGGCCGTGACCGAAGACCTCGCCGCTCAGGTGCCCGGTTCGCGCACTGTGGGCTGCGTGGAATTCGGCGACATCATCGGCGCGAATCTGTAGCATGCGCAGCGCTGGCCCCGACACCCTGCCCGCAGCAGCATAGGGTGCGGCATGGTCTGCCGCTGATATGTCTTTGAGAGCAAGAGGAGAAAAGGAGTGTTTTTTACGGCTCTGTCCGGCGGTCAACCGACTGCAGGGCGCAACCGCAAGGCGCTCCTTTTCTCCCACACGCTCTGGCTTGAATGAAGGACTGCACCATGATCTCGCTTGACAATCTGTTGCTCTTTGTACCTATGGCCGCCATTCTTGTGATGTTGCCAGGGCCGGATTTTGCACTCATTGCCAAAATTTCGCTCATGAATGGCCGCCCGCAGGGGCAGGCCGCCGCAGTGGGCGTGGCCCTTGGCATCTGCGTGCACACCACCGCAGCCATGCTGGGCATTTCGGCCATCATTGCCCAATCCGTACTGTGGTTCAGCATCCTCAAATATGTGGGCGCGGCCTATCTGGTGTGGCTTGGCATTCAGGCCTTACGCGCCGGGCAACGTGCAGGCCAGCCTGTAAGCGCGGCGGTGGTCAAAACCGCGCAGGAGCCGAATCCCACCCGGTCAGTGCAACGTCTGACGTTGCGCCAATGGCTGCACTTCTTCGGCCAGGGATTTCTGACCAATGCGCTGAATCCCAAGGCTGTATTGATTTTTCTGACTTTCCTCCCCCAGTTCATGGATCCCCACGCACCGCTTGCCCCGCAGTTCCTTACCTTGGGCAGCATCATGTCTGGCCTGTGTCTGTTCTGGTATGTGCCCTTGGCCTATATGCTGGGCCGCATCCGGCACACCTTTGAGAGCAGCCGCTTCCAGAAGTGGATGCAGCGCTGCACTGGCCTTGTGTTCATAGCCTTTGGCCTCAAACTGGCCACGGCGCACGCTGGAGCAGATTAACTTTGAGGAATAGGCATTCTCGAAGTTTAAGACACACGTTCCGGCGCTTACGCCTCACGGTGGGCGCCTGCCTATGCAGACGCCAGAGCATTTCAACGTTGAAATACTCTCGCTAACCCCGCGTCGCGCCAGCGACCCGCAAACCCCTGAAGGTCTGCCATGATCGAAATTGTGAACAGTTCTGTGGTGATTGACGCCAACGGCATACGCATGGCTGAAGAAGCCCGCGCCAAGGGCATGGACATTGAAGCCGCCCGCAAAAACAGCCTTTCCGCCCGCATTCTGGCGGCACACAATACCGGCACGGACGATGACGTGCTGCGCATCCGCTTTGACGCCATGGCCTCGCACGACATTACCTATGTGGGTATTGTGCAGACGGCCCGCGCCAGCGGACTCAAGGAATTTCCCGTTCCCTACGCGCTGACCAACTGCCACAACAGCCTGTGCGCCGTGGGCGGCACCATCAATGAAGACGACCACCTCTTTGGTCTTTCCGCTGCCCGCAAGTACGGCGGCATCTTTGTACCTCCGCATCTGGCGGTCATCCACCAGTATGTGCGCGAAATGATGACCAGGTGCGGCGGCATGATTCTTGGTTCCGACAGCCACACCCGCTACGGCGCGCTGGGCGTCATGGCCATTGGCGAAGGCGGGCCGGAACTGGTCAAGCAGCTGCTTGGCAAGACCTACGATGTGACCAATCCGCAAAAGGTTGTGGTGTGGCTTGAAGGCGCGCCCCGCCCCGGCGTTGGCCCGCAGGACGTGGCCCTTGCCATCATTGGCGCGGTGTTCAAAAATGGCTTTGTGAAGAACAAGGTCATGGAGTTCATGGGCCCCGGCGTGTCGGGTCTTTCCGTGGAATACCGCTGCGGCATCGACGTCATGACCACGGAGACTACCTGTCTGTCGTCCATATGGACAACGGACGAAAAGGTGCGTGACTACATGGCCATGCATGGCCGCGCTGGCGACTACGCCGAGCTGCGGCTCGAAGGCCCGGCCTGTTACGATGGCCTTATCCGCGTTGACCTGAGCAGGATTGTTCCCATGATCGCCCTGCCCTTCCACCCCAGCAACGTGTACCCTGTGGCCGAAGTTGCCAAGCACGGCGCCGAACTGCTGGCCGAAGTGGAAGCCGAAGCCCTGCGCCAGTTTGGCGATGCGGCCAAGGGCCTGAACATGCGCGCCAAGGTGCGCGACGGCGGCGTGTGGGTGGATCAGGGCATTATTGCTGGCTGCGCTGGCGGCAATTTTGAAAATATCGCCCTGGCTGCCGCCATTCTGGACGGCAAATCCACGGGCAATCAGGCCTTCAACCTGGCCGTGTACCCCGCCAGCGAACCGCAGGGTCTTGCGCTCGTCAAAAACGGCGCAACCGCCAAGCTCATGCTCGCAGGCGCCGTGATGAAGACGGCCTTCTGCGGCCCCTGTTTCGGCGCTGGCGACACCCCGGCCCACGGGGCGCTCTCCATCCGCCACACCACCCGCAACTTCCCCAACCGCGAAGGCTCCAAGCCCTCCAATGGGCAGGTTTCCACCGTGGCCCTCATGGACGCCCGCTCCATCGCCGCCACTGCGGCCAATGGCGGCCGCCTTACCCCGGCAACCGAGCTTGACTGGTCCGCGCCCGCGCTGGCCAATGTCGATCTTTCCTACACCTTTGAGCCGCTCATCTACCACAGCCGCGTATACAACGGCTTTGGCAAGGCGGAACCCGAAGCCCAGCTCGTGCGCGGGCCCAACATTGCCGACTGGCCGAGCATGAGCCCCCTGCCCGAACACCTGCTCTTGCAGGTGGTGAGCGTGATCACCGACCCGGTCACCACCACGGACGAGCTGATCCCCTCCGGCGAAACTTCGTCCCTGCGCTCCAACCCGCTCAAGCTGGCGGAATACACGCTTTCACGCAAAGATCCCGGCTATGTGGGCCGCGCCAAGGCTGTTAACGCCCTGGAAGCCGCGCGCCTCGCCAATCCCGCCGATGCGGAGCTGGTTGCCAAGGCGCGGGGGCTCTTTGCCGTGTGCGGTCTTGATGTATTGCAGGGCGCAGCCGACCTCAAGCAGGTGGGCCTTGGCTCCACAATCTTTGCCGTAAAGCCCGGCGACGGCTCGGCGCGCGAGCAGGCCGCCTCCTGCCAGAAGGTGCTGGGCGGCTGGGCCAACATGGCTGTGGAATACGCCACCAAGCGTTACCGCTCCAACCTCATCAACTGGGGCATGCTGCCCTTTATCGTTGATCCCTCGCTGGCCGACAGCCTGAAAGTCGGCGACTGGCTGGTGGTGCCCAATGTGCGCAGCGCCGTGCAGAACGCCGACCCCAGCTTCACCGGCTACGTTGCCAGCGAAGGCGGGCAGGCCCAGCAGATCAGCCTGGCGCTCAAGGAACTGACCAGCGATGAACGCAAGATCATCCTCGACGGCTGCCTGATCAATTTCTACAATAACTAAGCGGGGAGATTGGATGTTTTGCGGGAGAGGGACCCTTTAAAGCCACCGAAGGCGCACCGAAGGGGCGTTTTTCTTGGCCGCGTCGCGGGCTAGAAAAATGGACAGCTGGCTAAGGGTCTCCTCCCCCGTACCCCCTCCCCCTAAATTTTTTTCTGTTATCTTGTGTGGCTACAAGGCCATTCAAAACAGCAAAAGGCCTCTGTGGGAATCCACAGAGGCCTTTTTACTTACGAATAAGTCGGCAGGGAACTGCTTACTTGGCGGTTTTCTTGTCTGCCTTTTTGTCAGCTTTCTTATCCACCTTGGCGTCTGCTTTGGCGTCGGGCTTGGCGGCGGCTGGCTGGGCTTCTTCCACAGCGGGAACTTTTTCCAGTTCCTGTTTGATGGCGGCCTTGAGTTCTTCGCTGGCAGTGGCATCGGTCAGGCCTGCGCGCAGGTGGTCCGCGCCGCGCTTGGGGTCTTCAAGAAAATAGATGTACAGCACGCCGAGGCTGTAGCGTACCGAGGCTTCGTCCTTGATCTTCACGACCTGCTCAAGGGCTTCGGCGGCTTCCTTGTGGCGGCCCTGATTGTGCTGGATAACGCCAAGCAGGTACAGGGGTTTGGGATTGCTCACGTCCATGGTCACGGCGCGCTGGGCAAAGGTTTCTGCC
>NZ_DASQOG010000070.1:0-39650 GCF_035644575.1 Desulfovibrio sp.
GAGCTTGAAATCTGGCAGGATGGTCAGGCTCGTCCCCTTGAGTCACGCCCTGTGGCGGCAAGCGGGCTGAACGCAGAAGAGGAGGCGGAATAGGCGATGATGAGCGTTGCTGACATGAAGGCCCTGCTGCACGCGCGGGGCAAGGATGTGGAAGCCTATCTGGCCACCTGTCTTGACGGCCGCGATGTGCCGCAGAGGCTCAAGGATTCCATGCTGTACAGCCTGCAAGCAGGGGGCAAGCGTTTGCGCCCTGTTTTGTGCCTGAGCACCGCCGCCCTGTGCGGCCTGTCGCCCCAGCGCAGCATGCCCTTTGCTGCCGCTATCGAGATGATCCACACCTATTCCCTCATCCATGACGACCTCCCCGCCATGGATAACGATGATCTGCGCCGGGGCAAGCCCTCGAACCACAAGGCATTTGACGAAGCCACTGCCATACTGGCGGGCGATGGCCTGCTGACGGACGCCTTCATGGTCATGTGCCGCACCGCAGAAGCTCCGGACCGTGTGCTGGACGCCGTGGCCGAGCTTTCGTTTGCGGCGGGGTCTTCCGGCATGGTGGGCGGGCAGGAATGGGACATGATCTACACGGGCGCGTCGTCCATCACACTTGAGCAGATGCGCGCCGTGCACTCCATGAAAACCGGGGCCCTGCTGCGGGCATCGTGCGTATGCGGGGCCATCCTCGCCGGGGCGGAAACGCCCGCGCGCGAAGCCATTGCCGCTTACGGCGCGGCGCTTGGCGTGGCCTTTCAGATTGCGGACGACATCCTTGATGTGGTTTCCGACACTGAAACTCTGGGCAAACCTGCGGGCAGCGACGAGGAGCAGGGCAAGAGCACCTATCCCGCCCTGCTGGGGCTTGAAAAAAGCCGTGAACTGGCGCGGGCGCAGGCTCAGGCCGCGCAGGACGCGCTGGCTCAGTTTGACGGGCAGGAAGCGGATTTTCTGCGCGCATTGGCCGACTACACGGTAACGAGGGCGGCCTAGATGGACACCACAGAGAGCGCATTGCTGGACGCTGTGAGCAGCCCGGCGCAACTGAACAAATTTTCTGACGCCCAGCTTGCCCAGCTGGCTGGCGAGGTGCGCAGCCGCATCATTGAAACTGTCTCCCGCAACGGGGGGCACCTTGCGCCCTCGCTGGGCGTGGTTGAGCTGACGCTGGCCCTGCTGGCGACCTTTAATGTGGAGCACGACAAGCTCATCTGGGACGTGGGGCATCAGGCCTACGCCTACAAACTGCTGACCGGGCGCGCCAAGGATTTTCACACCCTGCGGTCTTTTGGCGGCATTTCAGGCTTTCCGCGTATGGCAGAAAGCCCTTACGACCATTTTGGCGTGGGGCATTCTTCCACGTCCATTTCTGCGGCCCTGGGCATGGCTCTGGCCCGCGATCTTTCCTGTCTCAAGCACCACGTGCTGGCCGTTATCGGCGATGGCTCGCTGACGGCGGGCGAGGCCTTTGAGGGCCTGAACCTCGCGGGTCACATGGGGCGGCGGCTCATTGTGGTGCTCAACGACAATGAAATGTCCATTTCGCCCAATGTGGGCGCGCTTTCGCTGTTTTTGAGCCGCACGCTGTCGCAGCGCTGGGTGCGGCAAACCCGCAAGGAAGTACTCAACTTTCTGCGTTCCATCCCGCGCATCGGCCAGAAACTTGCCGTATACGCCATGCGCGGCGAATGGAGCTTCAAGTCGTTCTTTACGCCGGGCATGCTGTTTGAGGCTTTTCGCTTCAATTATATCGGCCCGGTGGACGGGCACGACATCACAAGCCTGCGCCGCCATCTGGAAATGGCCGCCGCAATCGAGGACGGCCCGGTGCTGCTGCATGTGCGCACCCAGAAAGGCAAGGGCTACGGCCCAGCAGAAAAAAATCCCACACTGTACCACGGCATCGGCCTGTTCACGCCCGAAACCGGACAGCCCGTGGCCTCCACAGCCAAGCTGCCCTCGTTCACCTCGGTGTTCAGTAATACGCTGACCGAACTTGCCGAGCATAACGACAAGATCATCGCCATCACGGCGGCCATGCCTGAAGGCACCGGCACGGACAAGTTCCGCGCGCGCTTCCCCGACCGCTTTGTGGATGTGGGCATTTGCGAGCAGCACGCCGTGACCTTTGCGGCGGGCCTTGCCAGCCAGGGCTATCGTCCCGCGTTGGCCGTGTATTCCACCTTTTTGCAGCGTTCGTACGATCAGGTTGTGCACGATGTGTGCCTGCAAAACCTGCCCGTTACCTTCTGCGTAGACCGCGCGGGCCTTGTGGGCGAGGATGGGGCGACCCACCACGGCGCTTTTGATATCGCCTATTTGCGGCATATTCCCAACATTACCATGTTGGCCCCGCGCGATGAAAACCTGTTGCGGCACTGCCTGCATACGGCCCTGTGCCATCCCGGCCCGTGCGCCCTGCGGTATCCGCGCGGCAGCGCCTTTGGCGTTGCCCCTGACGGCGCGCCCCGCCTGCTGACCCCCGGCAGGGGCGAAGTGCTGCAACAGGGCGAAGGTCTTGCGGTGATAGCCTTGGGCAACCGCGCACACCCGGCTCTGGAAGCCGCAGCAATGGTGGAGCGGCAGACAGGCGTGAAGCCTCTTGTGTTTGACCCGGTCTGGATTAAGCCCTTGCCGGAAGAACAACTGGCTGAAATCGCCCAGAACTTTGACCGTATTCTTATGGTGGAAGAAGGCGTGCTGGCTGGCGGTTTTTCGTCCGCAGTGCTGGAATTCTGGAATGACCGTGGCCTCATGCGCGGGCAGCGCATCAAACGCCTTGGCCTGCCCGACCATTTTGTGGAGCACGGCAGCCAGTTGCGTCTGCGCGAGCTTGTGGGCCTGCGCACCAACAATATCGCCGAGGCCATGCTGGAGCTTTTGGGAAAAAAATAGGGCGAAAGAAATCGTTAAAATGAAACCGCCGGGATTTTGATGCATCAAAATTCCGGCGGCCTTGTATTCTGGGCAGAAAATTATTTTGCGGCAGTCGCGCTATGATTTTTTGATCAAAATCAAAGAATTCCGTCATGCGCGTCTAGTCTGGCTGAATATCGTACTGCTCCAGCTTGTCCCATACGGCGCTGATAATCAGAGCCATAACAGCCGCAAGGCGGGCCTTGGCGTGGTCGTCCGGCGGGGTGGCCTGACCGCGCAGGCTGGCGGCCTGCACCGCAAGGCGCTGGCAGAACAGTTCCGGGCAGCGAACCTGCTGTTCCTGCGCGAGCAGGGGCATGTATTCGGCAAAGGGGCCGTCCACAAAGGCGTTGAGGGCAGCGTTGACCGCTTTTTCGTCCGCGCCGTCAAAGTCACCGCTGGCGGCGGCCAGCAGATTGCCCGTCTGGCGCAGATAGGCCAAAAATACGGTATTGGGCGCGTGGTGCATGATGGCGGCAGTAACTACCGCATGCACAAAGGCCCGCCACTCCGCGCAGAACATATCCGCACCGGGGCCTGACAGATATTCATCCGGCATCTGCGCGCCGCTGGCCATATTGATGATGTCGGCAGTCTTGCTGTTGAGCTGAAACAGAATACAGGCCGCTTCCACACCCTGTGCTGCCCTGAGCGGTTTTTTGGACATCAGGCCTCTTCCTCTAGCGGGGTTTGCGCGCAGGCTGCCTGCGCCTCGGCATAGGCGGCGTAACCTGCAGCGCGCAGGCGGCAGGCTGGGCAGTCGCCGCAGCCATAGCCCCAGGGGTAGCGCTGCCCGCGCTGGCCCATGTAGCAGGTGTGGCTTTCTTCCACAATCAGGTTGACCAGTGCGTCGCCGCCAAGGGCGCGGGCCAGCATCCAGGCGTCTTTTTTGCTGCGCCACATGAGCGGCGTGTGCAGCGTAAAACTGGCGTCCATGCCGCTGTTTATGGCAACCTGCATGGCCTTGATGCTGTCGTCCCGGCAGTCGGGATAGCCGGAATAATCGCTCTGGCAGACGCCCAGCACCATGTGGCGGATTTCCTTGGCATAAGCCCAGGCAGCGGCGTGCAGAATAAATATGAGGTTGCGGCCAGGCACAAAGGTATTGGGCAGGCCGTTGGCGCAGTGCTCTTCTATTGGCGCATCAGAGGTCAGGGCAGTGTCTGCCAGCTGGCGGAAAATATCGAGATTGAGCAGGGTGTCCGGCCCAAGCCGTTGCGCCCATTGCGGGTTGAGGGCGGCAATGCCCTCGCGCACGCGCTTGCGGCAGTCAAGCTCCACAGAGTGGCGCTGGCCGTAGTCAAAGCCCAGCGTCAGCACCCGTTTGAAGCGGCTGAGCGCCCATGCGAGGCAGGTGGCGGAATCCTGCCCGCCGGAAAATATGACCAGAGCCTGTTGCTCAAGCAGGGGAGAAGTGGTGTTCATTTTACTTGCGGCCAGAAGTTGCAGGGACGCGCCGGGGCGTAGCCAGCCATAAAGGCATCCATGAGCGTGCCGAAAAACACGCGGTTGCGGGGCTTTATGTGCTGTACTTCAGCGCAGTCTGTGGGGAAAAATCGCATGGATTCGCGGTTGCCCAGATAGGTTTTTTTGGCGGCGGGCAGGGTGAGTATATGCGCCCACATGCCGCGCCGGGCGGCAATGGCCTCGTGCTGAAGCTTGCGCAGCCTTTCCTGAAAATGGGGATTAAGGTCGTTGTGCGGATACACAAAGGCCGCGCCGTTGCGAATCATTGTGTCGGACAGGGAGTGCCCGTCAGGCAGGATAACATCGGCCACCACGCGTCCGTAATGATCCTTGCCCTTGGCATCCACGGCCACAAGGCGCACATCCTTGCCTTGAGCCAGCTTGGTGAGCTGGTCAAAGGCTTCGCGGGCGTAGTACTGGGGCTTATGCTTGCCCCGGTCCATTTCAGGGGCGTCAATGCCTGCAAGGCGCACGGTGCGCCTGTCAGTGAGCTTTAAGGTGTCGCCGTCAAAACATTTGGCAACCTTGCCCTGCGGATTGGGCAGGGGCTCTGCCGCTGGCGCAGCGCCAGCAACATTGGTCAATGTCAGCAGACACAGAAGAATCAGCGCAAAGGCATGCGCTGTAGTATGATTTTTGCCGCCCGAAAAATGGGGCCAGCGGAAAAGCTCTTGCATGTGGCTCAGCATAGGGTGCGGTGCTCGTCCGTTGCTGTCAGTGTGGCGGAAGGGTCAATGGGATAATGACCGCGCAAGCCCGGCAGGTCAACCCGCCGGGCTTGCGCAATGAATCAGTTTTCGTAGTAGGAACGCAGGGGCTGGCTGCGAACGGGGTGGCGGAGCTTGCGCAGTGCCTTGGCCTCGATCTGCCGGATGCGTTCGCGCGTGACGTTGAAGAGCTTGCCCACTTCTTCAAGGGTGTGGTCGCTCTTTTCTGCAATGCCAAAGCGCTTGCGCAGCACCTGTTCTTCGCGCGGGGTAAGGTCGGCCAGCACGGCGGCCAGCTGCTCGGACAGCTTGGTATTGATGACTTCTTCAGCCGGTGCAACGGCCTTTTTGTCTTCAATAAAGTCGCCGAGGCTCGAATCTTCTTCATCGCCAATGGGCGTCTCAAGCGAGATGGGCTCCTTGGCGATCTTGAGCACTTTTTTGACCTTTTCCACCGGGTATTCCATACGTTCGGCGATTTCCTCGGGCGTGGGGTCGCGGCCCAGTTCCTGCACAAGGTAACGCGAGGTGCGGATAAGCTTGTTGATGGTTTCGATCATGTGCACGGGAATACGGATGGTGCGGGCCTGATCCGCGATGGCGCGGGTAATGGCCTGACGGATCCACCACGTGGCATAGGTCGAAAACTTGTAACCGCGCTGATATTCAAACTTGTCCACGGCCTTCATCAGGCCGATGTTGCCTTCCTGAATAAGGTCAAGGAACTGGAGGCCTCGGTTGGTGTATTTTTTGGCGATGGAAACAACCAGGCGCAGGTTGGAGCGGATCAGCTCCTGCTTGGCGCGCATGGCGGCGGTGTTGCCGCGCTTGATGCGCCAGAGCACTTCTTCAAGATCAGTGACGTTATGGCAGCACTTTTCCTGGAGTCGGCTGAGAATTTCGATCTTGCCGATGATCATTTCCTTGAACGAAAACAGTTCGTCCACGCTCAGCTTGAGGTCGCGGGCCGCATCGTTGGGGTTGACCTCGCGCTTTTCAAGGCCGTCAAACATGGCCTGAATTTCCGCCTGGGTGCGCCCGGTGGAAAGAATGTAGGCCGACAGGTCGCGCTGGCAGTTGTGCATCTGGCGCACGTAGTCCTCGACCGTTTCAATGATGCGGTCGATGAGCGTTTTTTCCAGCTTGATGTCGCGCAGTCGGGTGACGATTTCATCCTTGAAGCTGATGATTTCTTTCTGCACTGCGGTAACGCGGCGATCCATGCAGGCGCAGGCGTCCAGCTTTTTGTAAATCTTGCGTTTTTTCTTGAAGGTCTGCTTGATTTCGTCCAGCAGCAGAATAACGCGGGTGCGCTGGTTCATTTCGTCTTCGCTGGGGTCGTCTTCTTCAATGGTTTTGACCACGTCCTTCAGTTTGACGCGGTTCTGGCGCAGGTCTTCGCCCACATTGATGAGTTCTTCAACGGCCACAGGCACTTCAACCAGAGCGTAAAGCACGTCCTGTTCGCCCATCTCGATCTTTTTGGCGATAACAACTTCGCCATCGCGGTCGAGCAGGGGCACGGCGCCCATTTCGCGCAGGTACATGCGCACAGGGTCGGTGCTGCGCGAGGAATAGTCCGCTGTGTCCTCGTCTTCAGTCAGATCCAGCGAACCTTCGGTAATATCTTCGTCAGTCTCGGTGGCGGCGGCGGAAATCTTTTTTCCGTCCTTTTCCGAATCCACAATGACAATTTCGAGCTGTTCAAAGATGCCGATGATTTCCTCAAATTGCTCCGGCGTGCTCATTTCAACAGGCAGAGCCTTGTTGACCTCTTCAAAGGTCAGAAAGCCCGCGCCCTTGCCTTTGGCAATAAGGGATTGTATCTGCTGGATATCTTTAAGATTGCTCATGCCCTTTCTCCAAGGTTTCCTTAAGTGCGCGAAGATAATCCAAATCAGCTTCAAAGTCACCTATGCCTGTATTGGCCCGCATGGCAGCGGACAGGGAGGAGGCCTGAGCTGAGGCGTAGTATTGATCTAGCGACTGTCGCAATAATTCAAGTTCTTTTTCGCCGCTGTCGCATGGCGCGGCTTCCGGGCCGCGACATTTGCACCAGAAGTTTTTTTCCCGTTCGTCAAGCTGATGGAACACTTCTTCCGGGCCGTGGGTCTCAATCTTGTCCCACAGCCTCCGGGCGATTTCAGACCTCAAGGCAAGGTCTGCCCCCATTTCCTGCATGTCCCGCAGGCGGTGGGGATACCGCACGGCAAACATCATTATTTCGCGGTCGCGTATGTTCTGGCGCGTCCGCGAGGCTGAGATCCCCTTGGGCTGGCCCTCTTTGCGTTGCCCCCGCGCCCCGGCAATGCCCTCGCGCAGGTCGGCTTCCGAAAGCTGCAAATGAGCCGCCAGCCGCGAAATGTAGGGGCTGATCAGCTCCGGAATATCAAGCTGGCGCAAAAAATTGCGCGCCCATTCCACTGTTTCGCGCGGGGCCAGGGCCTTGAGCACGTCCACGCAAAAGCGCAGACCATCCGGAGCCTGTGCCTGCAAGGTCTCAAAGGCCTCGGGGCCAGCGCCGCGCAGCAAACTGTCTATGTCTTCACCTTCGGGCATGATCACCACGCTGCACGAAAGGCCGCGCGTGAGCAGCATTTCGCACGAGCGCAAGGCTGCCTTGCGTCCGGCGCGGTCGCCGTCAAACAGCAGGGTCATTTGCGATGCAAAGCCCGAAAGGCGTTTTATCTGTTCTGGCGTCAGAGCCGTGCCAAGCACGCCAACGGCATTGTCGTAGCCGAACTGGTGCAGGGTGAGCACGTCCATGTAGCCTTCAGTCAACATGGCGCGGCCCTTGGTCACGATGCCGCGCCGCGCCTGCGCCAGCCCGTAAAGGTGCTCGCCCTTCTTGTAGAGGGGCGTGTCGGCGCTGTTGATGTACTTGGCTTCTTCCTCATCGGCGATAATGCGCCCGCCAAAGGCGATTATCTGGTTGGAAAGACTCTTGATGGGAAAAATGAGCCGCCCGCGAAACCTGTCGTAGGGTCGCCCGCTGCTTGCCTGCCCCACAAGGCCGGCCTCGGCGGCCATGCGCATGTCAAAGCCCGCCCGGCGCAGGGCATCAGCCAGCGACTGCCATTCGCGCCTGGCCCAGCCAAGGCCAAAGCGCTGCACTATCTCATCGCTCAAACCGCGTTTTTCTATATACCGCCTGCACTCTTCCGCCTCGGGACTTTGCAGGGCCGAGGCAAAATGGCCTGCCGCAAGCTCATACATGCGCAGCATCTGCTGCCGCGCTGAGCGCTGCTTGCGTTCCTGCCCGTCCCGTTGGGGATCTCGCGGGCCTCGGTCTATGGTAATGCCAGCTTCCGCAGCCAGCTGTTCGAGCGTTTCCTTAAACTCCAGCCCGTTGATGCGGCTGTAAAAATCAAACACATCGCCTGAGGCGTGGCAGCCGAAGCAGTAAAAAAGCCCCTGATCTTCGTTTACGGAAAAGGACGGCTTGGTTTCCTGATGGAATGGGCAGGGCGCTACCCAGCGCGGCCCGTTGCGCTTGAGCTCAACATAGCGGCGCACCACGTCAACGATATTCAGGCGCTCTTTAATGGCGCGGATTGCGTCCTTGGACTGCATGGGTCACACGCCCGTAATTAGCGAAAGGTTACTATGGTCATGCCATCGCCGCCCCGGTCTTCCGGCGCCAGGGCAAACTGCCCCACAGCGGGGAAACTCCGCAAAAAATCATGTACCTGGCGGCGCAGTGCGCCCGTTCCCCTGCCGTGTACCACTTCCACCTCTGAAAATCCCGCCAGCAAGGCCTTGTCCATAAAGCGTTCCAACTCTGCCAGCGCAACGTCCGCGCGCATGCCGCGCATATCAAGGCGCAGGGATGCTGCCTCGTCACTGGCGGAAGTGCGGCCCACAACGCCCCTGAGGGCGCTTTTGGCCGGGCTTTGCGCTGTCTGGCCAGGCACGCGCAGGGCCTTCATTTCGGCCCAGAGGTTCACGCCGTTCATTTCCAGCCGCACCCGCCCGCGCCGTTCGTCCACATCTGTGATGACGCCGCGTTTGTTGAACACGGTGTGCAGCACTTCCTGCCCGGCCGTAAAGGTCTGGGGCTGGGGCAGCACGGACGCGCCTTCCGCAGTTTCATCCTGCGTGGGAGCAAGCGAGGCCCGCAGGCGCGACATTTCCTTGAGCGCCTGCTTGTGGGTGGCGCGGCCTTCTTTCCAGGCGCGCATGAGGTCGCCAGCCTGGGCGCGAACCTCGTCGTGCAGGCGCACTCGTTCCTTCTCAAGCTTTTCGCGCAGATCCTGCGTCTGACGGCGGGTTTTATCCTGCTCGCGCTTGAGTTCCGCCAGTTCTTCCTCCCGCTTTGCGGCCAGATCATTGAGCCTGCCAAGCAGGGCCGTGGCGTCCTGCCCGTCCTGCAAAAGGTAATGCTCCGCCCGGCGAACAATGCTTTCGGCAAGGCCGTGCTCGCGCGCCACATCCAGCGCCTGACTGGCCCCGACCTGGTCGTAAGCAAGCCGGAACAAAGGCTTTTTGCTTTGGGGATCAAAGAGCATGGAGGCCGCCCGCGCGCCTTCACGCGTGAGGGCATAGCTTTTGAGCGCGGGGAAATGCGTTGCCGACAGAACAAAGGTATGTTTGTCCAGCAATTCGTCAAGTACGGCCTGCGCAAGGGCAGCGCCCTGGGCGGGGTCTGTGCCTGCGCCAAATTCGTCAAGCAGCACAAGGCTGCTGGCGTCAAGGTGCTTCCAGGCCTTGGCAAGGTGCTCAATCTGGGCGGTGAAAGTGGAAACATTGTCCGCAAGGCTCTGCTCGTCGCCGATAAAGGCATCCAGCCTGCTGAACCAGGGCAGGTGCGAACCCGCGCCTACTGGCACGGGCAGGCCGCTCAGAGTCATGGCAGCAATGAGGCCAAGCGTCTTGAGGCATACGGTTTTGCCGCCAGCATTGCCGCCGGTGATGACCAGAGCGCGCTCGCCGGGGCGCAGCACGATATCCAGAGGCCGCACCTTGCTGTGGGCAGCGGCGGCAGCCTTTGAGCCGTCCTTGCCGGATTCCGCCACGCGGTTGAGCATGAGCAGGGGGTGGCGGGCATCAAGAAGTTGAATGCCCTCCGCCACGGGGGTGAGGGGCAGCGGGCGGCCGTCAAAAAGGGCGGCAAGCCTGCGCTTGGCCTGCAAAACGTCAAGGTGGGCCAGCAGCTCGAGGGCCGCACGCGCGCCGGGAAGCTCCGCTTCAAGCAGGCTGCGCAGATAGACCAGAACCTTGCGTTCTTCTTCGCGTTCTTCGCGCTTCAGTTCCTGAAGGCGGTTGTTGATCTCCACCAGAAACATGGGCTCAAAATAGCAGGTCTCGCCTGTTTGCGACCAGTCGTGGATGATGCCCTGCATGCGGCCTTTGAAGTTGGCCTTGAGGGGCAGCACGTAACGGTCGGACGAGAGGGTCATGAACTCGTCTTGCAGATAGGCCAGCATGTTGTATTGCTGGGCAAAGTCCTTGACCTTGCGCATGCAGCTCTGGTGCAGGCGGCGCAGTTCGCCGCGCAGGCGGTACAGCTCCGGCGAGCTTTCATCGCGCAGCAGACCGTCGTCAGAAATGCAGCGCAAAAGCGCGGCAGTGAGCTGAACCGGCAGGGGAGAGCCATCGGCCATGGCCAGCAGGTGCGGCCAGCGGGTGGCGGCCTCGGGCTGGGCAATGGATGCGTGGGCGTCCCTGGCAAGGCGCAGCACCTCGCGCAAGGCCCAGAAGGCATCCACATCGGGCTGAAAAGTTTGGGCGCGGCTGGTGGCCGCAGCGCGCAGCATGCCGCTGACATCGGGGAAGGAACAGACGCAGAAAATCGCGCCGCCTGCGGCAGGGCGGCTGGCCCAGTCGGCGGCTTCCTCATAGATGCGTGCGGCAAGCGTTACCGCCTCTGCATCATCAAGGGGGGCAATGGCCCTGGCGCGTTCCCGGCCAACGCCGGAAAGGCACAATTCCGAAAGGTGGTCTGCAATGCGGTGAAATTCAAGGGCGTTGAGCGTGCGGGCGTGAATCATGCGTGAACTGCCTTAAAGCATTGGGTTTGCGCGCAAAAGACGGCGCTTGCCCGTGGTGCGGAAAAAAACATCGTGAGCCGTCGGGCAGTATGCCCTTGCGCAGCAGCAAAGTTACCCGGCAAACGCAGCTGTAGCTGCGGCGCTTTCGGGCAGTCGCCCAAGGGGCGAAAGTGAGCTGCTCAAGGCTGTTTGCTCCAAAACGAGGCGACTCCCGCAAGATTGCATGCCAACTCAAAACGGGACACTGAAACGGGGGCTTTCCCCAGGTGGAAATGCGCCTGAAGCTACGGCTGGAGGCGTTTTTTGACGGCTTCGGAAAGAGCCTTGCCGTCTACGCGGCCTTTGTGGCCCGCCATGATGGCAGAAATGACCTTGCCCATGTCCTTGGGGGAAGTTGCGCCAACTTCGGCCACGGTGGCGTCAATAAGGCCTGCAAGTTCTTCTGCCGCGAGGGGCTTGGGCAGGTATTCCTTGAGGATGACAAACTCTGCCGCTTCCTTGTCGGCCAGATCAGTGCGGCCTGCTGCCGTGAACTGGTCGATGGAATCCTGCCGCTGCTTGCCTTCCTTGATGATAATATCAAGCATTTCTTCGTCGGCAAGGCTGCCGCCGGGGCGCTTGAGTTCCACCAGGCGATTCTTTACCGCCGTCTTGAGAAGGCGCAGCACGGTAAGGCGCACACTGTCCTTGGCTTTGTAGGCTTTGATATAGTCAATGTCGATCTGCTCAAAAAGCGTGGTGGTGACAGTCATGGCGGTGGTGGGGTGGAGGGTGGAGAAAAGCAGAAAACGCGGGAAGCCCGAGGGGCCTCCCGCATAACTGGCCGAATGAACGAAGCGATGGCTTTGCATCGCCCGGCCTGCCGTTTGCCGGGCAATGCCCTGCAAAGCGGCGCAAGGCATTGCTGCCTAGGCCATGTTCATCTTCCTGATTTTTTTCATCAGCCGCTTCCGGGCGGCGGCCTTCTTCTTTTTACGCATAACGCTGGGCTTTTCGTAGTGCTGGCGCTTCTTCATTTCAGAAAGAACGCCCGCCTTTTCTACCTGCTTCTTAAAGCGGCGCAGTGCGATGTCGAAGTTATAGTCGTCGTCGTTAAGAAAAACTCCGGGCAAGAAAATCACCCCCTTCGGCGGTGGGGCATGGCTCTAGACCATGGCCCGCAAAATATGAACTGCCCTTTTAGCTCGCACTTTAGAAAAAGGCAAGCCTCAAGTGCGGGAAAATGAATATTTTCCGCAAAAGGGGGCAGCTTTTCAAATTGCTGATCCCAGCGGCAAGGCAAAGGAGCCTCTTGCAGGGTGCACTGGGCATCGCTGGGAGGTGTTTCTTTGCCTTGCGCTGGGCAAAAGCAGGCGACAACAGCCTTGCGGCTGCTGGCGCAAATCAAAAAGCCGCTATGCCAGGGCATAACGGCTCAAGCTTAATTCAGGGAGTCCTTAAGCATTTTGCCGGGACGGAACTTGAGAATTTTGCAGGCGGGAATGGTCAGCGTGTCGCCGGTGCGCGGGTTGCGCCCCTGGCGAGCCTTGCGGGTTTCTACCGCAAAGGTGCCAAAACCCGTGAGGGTCAGTTTGGACTCTTTTACAAGAGCGTCTTCCACAGAAGCAAGAAAAGCATTGAGGGCACGCTCGGCGGCAGCCTTGGTCAGGTTTGCCTTGGCGGCGATTTTTTCAACCAGATCAGCTTTAGTCATCAGCACATCCTCCTGAAAATTCCCCGGCTTGAGTTGTTCTGCCAGCAAGCTCAGGCGGCAAAAGCCGCCAAGCGTTACGTTTTAAAAGACAGTGCGTAAACTCAAAACTTTTTATGCATTATTGTCAAGCTGCTCGGCCCAAAAAGCGGCAAGAGCCTGAAAATCTTTGTTGGCAAGGGCTTCAGGCCGCAGGCTCGGGTCGATGCCTGTCTTTTCCAGCGCGGCTTCAAGCCCCGGTTGACCGCTGCGTCTGAAAACGCCGCCAAGCTGTTTGCGGCGTTGCTGAAAGCACACGCGCAGGAGCCGGGACAGAATCTCGGGGTGAGCTGGCCTGCGCTCTGGCGGCAGAGGGTCAAAAGAAAGCACGGCAGAATCCACCTTGGGCGGTGGGTTGAAGGCCCCCGGCCCCACAATAAATTCCATGCGCGGGCGGGCGTAGCTTTGCACCCAGACCGAAAGCGCGCCATAGTGATTGGTGTTGGGCTGGGCAGCCAGCCGCTGGCCCACTTCTTTTTGCACCATGAAGGCCGCGCGCTGCCAGCCCGTTGCGCGCGAAACAATGTCCCATATGAGGGGCGAGGCCACGTTGTAGGGCAGATTGCCTATGATCTTCCACGGTTTTTCGGGCGTGATGCGCCGCCAGTCAAAGCGCAGGGCATCGGTCAGCACCGCCTGGGTGCGACCCTCGCCAAGGCGCTGGCGCTCTGCCGCCCAGTGGCGGTCTTTTTCAAGCAACAGCAGGCGGGCGTGGGGCTGCTCCTCGATGGCGCGGGTGAGCGCGCCGGGGCCGGGGCCGATCTCAAGTACCATATCATCGGGCTTGGGCAGCAGCAGCATGGCAATGCGGCGGCAGATGTCCTCGCGCTTCAAAAAGTGCTGGCCGAGGCTTTTTTTTGCGCGGGGCTGGCCGTGTGTGGATTCTTGGTGCTGCATGGTTCCTCAGGGCAGGTCAAAGCGGTCAAAGGTCATTACCAGCCCGGCGCGGCCCTGTGTGGCCGAGCGCAGGGAGGTGGAAAAGCCGAACAGGCGGCGCAGGGGGGCGGTGCCGCGCAATGTTTTGCGCCCGCCGTGGTCTTCCATGTCCTCAACCTTGCCGCCGCAGGTGGTGAACAAGGTGATGGACGCACCAAGGAAGTCTTCCGGCACGGTGATTTCCACGCGCATCACAGGCTCAAGCACCACAGGAGTTGCCGCCGCCAGCGCCTCGCGCAGGGCTTGCCCGGCGGCCATGCGGCAGCCGGGAACCGTTGTCAGGCCTTCCTGCCTGTCCACCGCCGTGAGGGTCACGGCCACGTCTTCAATGGGGTAGCCTGTCAGATCACCGCATTGCAGGGCATCGCGCACGCCTTCAAGGGCGGCGTCCAGATAGACCCTGGGCAGAATTTTGCGGGCTTCGGCGGCATCCTGCGGTAAAAAGTCGCCCACTTCAACCACGTTGCCAGTGCCTCGGGCGCGCGGCGCAACGCGCAGGGCCGCAGAGCCCTGATGACGCTCCTTGCCCATTTCGCGGTCAAAAATAGCGGTCGCCGCGGCCTCCTTGCGCACGGTTTCGCGCAGCACAACCTGCGGATTGCCCGCGCGGGGGCTGATGCCGTATTCGCGCTGCATGCGCTCCAGCAGAACATCCAGATGCAGCTCGCCCATGCCGGAAACCATGCGAGAGCCGGTGTCATCATCCAGCCGCGCCAGCAGGGTGGGGTCTTCTTCCGTATAGCGTGCCAGCGCTTCGTCCAGAATCTTGCCTTCGTCCGCATTGCGGGGCTCCAGCGCAAGGGTGATGACGGGCGCGTAGGCATCTATGCTTTCCAGCGCAAGCTGCCGCTCGCGGGCGGTATAGGTTTCGCCCGTATGCCCGCGCAGGCCCACCACGACCACGATTTCGCCCGCTTCGGCGCTTTCCGCCTGCTCCCGCCTGTCGGCATGGGGGCGGTAGATGCGGCCCAGACGGTCATCCTTGCCGCTTGCGGTATTGCGCAGGCTTTCACCCTCGTGGATACGGCCCGCGTACATGCGTACAAAGGCCAGCTTGCGGCCGTTTTCCATGAGCACTTTAAAAACCAGCGCCACAGCGGGGGCATCGGGCGTTGCTTCCACAATGATTTCCCGGCCATCGGCATCATGCCCCACCGGGGCCGGAACATCGGCGGGCGAGGGCAGCAGGGCGCACACGGCATCGAGCACGGGCTGCACACCCATGTTGCGCAGGGCCGAGCCGCAGAAAACGGGCGTGAGCGTGCGGGCCAGCGTGGCGCGTCGCAGGGCCGCGTTGATGTCGGCCAGGGTGAAGGTGCCTTCCAGATAAGGTTCCACAAAGGCATCGTCGGCCTCGCCAAGCTTTTCCAGCAGAGTTTCGCGCCAGGGGGCGGCGATGGCGGCTTCTTCTTCCGTAAAGGGCGCGCGGTGCACGGTCTGCCCCTGATCCGCCGGGTCAAAGGTCAGGCTTTGCTCGTTCACAAGGTCAAGCACGGCGCGGAAATCCTCGCCCTGTCCAAGGGGGATGGTCACGGCGACAGCATTGGTTTGCAGGCGCTGGCGCATGGCCTCGAGCACTGCCTCAAAATCCGCGCCCAGCCGGTCTATCTTGTTGATGAAGGCGATCTTGGGAACGTTGAAATCTTCCGACTGCCGCCACACGGTTTCCGACTGCGGTTCAACCCCGCCCACGGCGCAGAACACGCCCACGGCCCCGTCCAGTACGCGCAGGGCGCGCTCCACCTCAATGGTAAAGTCCACATGGCCGGGGGTGTCGATGAGGTTGATGGTATTTTCGCCCCAAAGGCAGGTGGTGCAGGCAGACATGATGGTGATGCCGCGCTCCTGCTCCTCCGGCATGTAGTCCATGGTGGCCGAGCCGTTGTGCACTTCGCCCATGCGGTGGATTTTGCGGCTGTAGAACAGCATGCGCTCGGAAAGCGTGGTCTTGCCCGCGTCGATATGGGCAATAATGCCTATGTTGCGGATATGCTTGATGCTGGGCATGGCTTTGCTCCCAAGGAGAGGTGTTTCTGAATGATTACGGCTTTTTCAGGCTCAGGGCAAGGCTGGCCGCCGCAGCTTCCCCATGCTGTGCGGGGAGGCTGGGCAGCCAGCTTGCAAAGAACCTTTTTGCGAAGAAACAATTAAGAGCGGCTGATGAACTGTGCGCCGCGCAAATGTTGTATAGAGCCGGATTACAGCAGCCCGAACGCCTGCCGCTGCACGCGGAAGAAATCGGGCGTGAGGCCGGGGTGCAGCCAGAAGCCCTCGCAGCCCGGCGTGAGCGCGGGCGCGCCGCTGTAGGGGAATGGCCCAGTGCGGCGCTCGCGGCAATGCCCAAGGGCAGCCACGGGCGCAAGGTAGGTGGCGTCAGGGGTGAGGCGCAAGGAGGTATCGAGCGCTGTTTCCAGAGCCTCGGCCTGCGCAAAGGCCAGCGCTTCAAGGTCAAAGGCTTCGGGCTTGGGCAGGCACAGGATGGGCGAACGCCGCTCCTCGTAGCAGGGAAGTTCCAGCGCCCGCGCTGCCGCGCCCACGCCGTCCAGCTCTCCCCTGTGCAGCAGCACAAGTCGTCCCGGCCCTGGCTGGGTTTCTTCCAGCAGGGTGCAGAGGCCTGCGTTGTCCATAACAAAGATGTCTTCCACGCCTGCCAGCTCCAGCGTGACCAGAGCATTCCTGCTGGGCGCGCCGCCCACGCACACGGCCCCCACCAGGGGCACGCCGCCAAGCAGGGCGGGCATGCAGGCAGCGGCAAGGCGGGCCGCAGCTGCGTATGCTGGCGTAAAGGCAATGACCGCCCATGGCGCTGGGTGCGCGATGGAGCGCCGCCAGAAGCCCAGATGCGCGTTGCGCACCTCGTTACGCTGGCTGGTGGTGGACTCGCCAAAGTGCATGTGGGCCAGAGCCAGCCCTGTTTTGACTGCGGCGCGCAGGGGAGCAGGCGTGGCCTCATAGGCCGCTGCGGCGAGGTCATCGTCCAGCCGCGCGTCTTCCGCCCACTGGGGCCAGCTCACGGCTGAGGGGGCTTCCGCCCCCATTTCCTGCCGGTTTTCGATATCAAAAATGGACATGGCGTTCGGCTCCGTGCTCAGTTTTCCTCGCCCAAATTCTGGCCAAGCCATTCGTGTATTTGTTCAAGCTGTGTTTCCACAGAGCGGGGCCCGGTGCCGCCGGGGGTTTCGCGGCGGCTTACGGCTGCGGCATATTCCAGAATGGCAAAAACCGTATCGTCAATGCGCGGCTCAAGGCTCTGGAGCTCGCCAAGGCTGAGGTCTTCAAGGCCTTTGCCAGCCTTTTCGGCCATTGCCACGGCCTGACCTGTGATGTGATGGGCCTCGCGGAAGGGAATGCCCTTGCCCACGAGGTAGTCCGCCAGTTCGGTTGCGTTGAGGAAGCCAGCCTTGCAGGCCTCGCGCATACGGTCGGTGCGGAAGGTCAGTTCTTCCAGCATGCCCGCCATGAGGCGCAGCGATGCTTCAACGGTGCGGTCGGCGTCAAGGAAACCTTCCTTGTCTTCCTGCATGTCGCGGTTGTAGGCCAGGGGCAGGCCCTTCATGACCGTGAGCAGGCCCGTCAGCGCACCGTAGACGCGCCCGGTCTTGCCGCGCATGAGTTCGGCCACGTCGGGGTTTTTCTTTTGCGGCATGATGGACGAGCCAGTGGAATAGCCGTCAGAAAGGCGCACAAAACCAAAGGCGGGGTTGGCCCAGAGGATGATTTCTTCGCACAGGCGCGAGAGGTGCATCATGATGGCCGATCCGTCAAAAAGTGCTTCAAGCACGAAATCCCGGTCAGAAACGGCGTCCATGGAGTTGCCGTAAATTTCTGCAAAACCCACTTCGTCCGCCACGCTCTGCGGGTCGAGAGGGTAGGTGGTTCCGGCCAGAGCCGCTGCGCCAAGGGGCGAAATGCGCACGCGCTCAAGGGTATCTTCCAGGCGCATTGCATCGCGGCGGAACATCCAGGCATAGGCCAGCAGGTGGTGGGCAAGGCTTACGGGCTGGGCCGGTTGCAGATGGGTGCAGCCGGGCAGGATATCCGTCTTGTGCTCCGCGGCCTTGTCGGCCAGCACGGAGCACAGCAGGGCCGCGCGCTGCCGCCAGGTTTCGAGGCGGTCGGCCACAAAGAGGCGGAAGGTCAGGCCCACCTGATCGTTGCGGCTGCGGCCCGTGTGCAGCTTTTTGCCCACATCGCCCACAAGCTCGGTCAGGCGCGCTTCTATATTCATGTGCACGTCTTCCAGCTCGGGCTTCCATACAAAGTTGCCAGCTTCGATTTCTTCGCGCACACGGTCCAGACCGTTGACCAGAATCCGCGCCTCGCTCTGGCTGATGACGCCCTGACGTCCCAGCATGCGGGCGTGCGCCTGTGACGCGCGGATATCCTGGGCGTAGAGCGCCCTGTCGTAGGATTGCGAATCCGTATACTGGGCCACGGCTTCCTTGGGGCCTTCGGCAAAGCGGCCGCCCCAACTCTGGTTGGTCTTCATGGTCTGTCCGTTTTCTGTAAAAAATGAATCGGGGGAAGCCGCGTTGCTCGTGGCGAACGCCGCTTCCCCCGGAACCTGTCCCGTCAAATCTCTGCAAAACATGCGGCAATGCCGCCAATGGCCGAGCCCGGGATGGCGCAGGCTCCGGGGAAAGCGCCCGATATTCTACACCCCCGCATGCAGCCTTGAGAACAGGGCGGCATGCGGGGCGTTTCAGTCTACTTGCCGAGCTTGCTCTGCACAGCGGCGTGCAGGCGCAGGCGCAGGCTGTTGAGGCGGATAAAGCCAGCGGCATCCTTGTGATCGTAGTTGCCGCCTTCAAAGGTGGCCAGATCTTCGGAGAAGAGCGAGTTGGGGGAGGTGCGGGCCAGGGGCCACACGCCGCCCTTGTAGAGCTTGGCGCGCACGGTGCCGGTGACGCACTCCTGCGACTTGTCCATAAAGGCCTGCATGGTTTCGCGTTCGGGCGAATACCAGAAGCCGTTGTACACGCACTGCGAGTAGCGCACGGCCAGCATGTCGCGGATGCCGAGCAGTTCGCGATCCATGCAGATGCCTTCAAGGTCGCGGTGCAGGGCGTACAGCAGGGTGCCAGCGGGGTTTTCGTACACGCCGCGGCACTTCATGCCCACAAAGCGGTTTTCGACCATGTCGTCGCGGCCAATGCCGTTACGTCCGGCCATTTCGCTGAGGGTCTTGATGATGGAGGCGGGGGAGAGGCGCTGGCCGTTGACGGCCACAGGGTTGCCCTGCTCGAAATCCACGCTGATGATCTCGGGGGTGTCGGGCGCTTCTTCCACGGGCACGCAACGCTGATGGCACGAGGCGTCGGGCGCGCTGCCGGGATTTTCCAGCTCGCTGCCTTCAAAGCTTGTGTGCATCATGTTGGCGTCCATGCTGTAGCGCTTGGCTTCGCTGGAGATATGGATGCCGTGCTTTTCGGCAAAGGCCGTGAGGGCCGTGCGCGACATGAGGTCCCATTCGCGCCAGGGGGCGATGACCTTGAGGTCGGGCGCAAGGGCGCTGACGGCAAATTCAAAACGCACCTGATCGTTGCCCTTGCCGGTAGCGCCGTGGGCCACGGCGTCCGCGCCTTCCTTGCGGGCGATGTCCACAAGGGCCTTGGCGATGAGCGGGCGGGCGATGGAGGTGCCCAGCAGATAGCGGTTTTCGTAGCGGGCAGCGCCGCGCATCATGGGGAATACAAAGTCCTTGGCCATTTCTTCGCGCAGATCAAGCACGTATGCCTTGGAAGCGCCGGTCTTGAGCGCTTTTTCTTCCACGCCCGTAAGGTCTTCGGGCTGGCCCAGATCGGCGGTAACGGCAATGACCTCGCACTTGTAGGTCTCAATGAGCCATTTAAGGATAACGGAAGTATCAAGCCCGCCCGAATAGGCGAGGACGACTTTTTTTACATTCTGCATGTGGTGCTCCCCTTGTGGATTCAAGGGAAAAATTATTGCGCAAAAAAAACTGCGAGGCAAGGGCTTTGTGTCTCCGGCATGCCGCCCGGGCAGGGTAAAACCCTCTGATTCAGGCTTGGCGGGCGCGCGGCGGCACCCCTGCAAGGGTGTGTATTCATTTGGCGGAAGGAAAAACTTGACTTTTATACCAGCTGTGGAATAAAAACAATCGTTTTATGCAAATCGGCGCGCCTGTGCCGCGTCATTACCTCTGATCTCCAAAATCCGCAGGAAAGTTCAATGCCCAAGCGTTCGGATTTACACAAAATTCTTGTCATCGGCGCGGGCCCTATCATCATCGGCCAGGGCTGCGAGTTTGACTACTCCGGTTCCCAGGCCGTGAAGGCCCTCAAGGAAGAAGGGTACGAGGTGGTGCTGGTCAATTCCAATCCGGCTACCATCATGACCGATCCGCATATGGCTGACGCCACCTATGTGGAACCCATCGAGCAGGAGACCCTTGCCGCAATCATCCGAAAAGAACGCCCCGATGCGCTCTTGCCTACGCTTGGCGGTCAGACGGCTTTGAACGCCGCTCTTGGGCTTGCCAAGAGCGGCGTTTTGGCGGAATGCGGCGTTGAGCTCATCGGCGCGCGCGCCGATGTGATTGAAAAGGCAGAAAGCCGCGAGCTTTTCCGCGAAGCCATGGAAAAGATCGGCCTCAAAATGCCCGCCAGCGGCATTGCCCGCACCATTGAAGAAGCGCGCCAGCTCGGCAACGTGCTGCCCTTCCCGCTGATCATTCGCCCGGCCTTTACGCTTGGCGGCACCGGCGGCGGCGTGGCCTACAACATGGAAGACCTGGAAGCCATTGCCGCCAGCGGTCTTTCGGCCAGCCCCACCTCTGAAGTCATGATCGAGCAGAGCGTGCTTGGCTGGAAAGAAATCGAAATGGAAGTGATGCGTGACGCCAAGGACAACTGCGTCATCATCTGCGCCATTGAAAACTTTGATCCCATGGGTGTGCACACGGGCGATTCCATCACCGTGGCCCCGGTGCAGACCCTCTCCGACGCCGAGTACCAGAACCTGCGCGACGCCTCCATTGCCATCATGCGCGAAATCGGCGTGGAAACGGGCGGCAGTAACGTGCAGTTCGGCCTCAATCCGGCAAACGGCGAGATTGTGGTTATCGAAATGAACCCCCGCGTGTCGCGGTCGTCCGCGCTGGCCTCCAAGGCCACGGGCTTTCCCATTGCCAAAATCGCCGCCAAGCTGGCCGTGGGCTACACCCTTGACGAACTGCGCAACGACATCACCCGCGAGACCGTGGCGAGCTTTGAGCCCGCCATCGACTACTGCGTGGTGAAGATCCCGCGCTTCACCTTTGAAAAGTTCCCCGGCGCCAAGGACGAACTCACCACCTCCATGAAGAGCGTGGGCGAAGCCATGAGCATTGGGCGCACATTCAAGGAAGCCTTGCAGAAGGGCCTGCGCTCCATGGAAATCGGCGCAACGGGCCTTGGCTACAGCTTCCGCTCCGAGCTGCCCGACCGCGAAACCATTCTGGAATCCTTGCACCGCCCCAACTCCAAGCGCATTTTTTCGCTGCGGCAGGCCATTGTGGCCGGCATCAGCGAAGAAGAAATCTTTGCGGTTTCCGCCATTGATCCCTGGTTCATCCGCCAGGTGCGCGACATTGTGGAGATGGAAAAGCGCATCAGCAACTTTGGCCTTGCCAACGACATGACCACTGCCAACGCCGCTCTTGCCGACATGTTGCGCGAAGCCAAGGAATACGGCTTCTCCGACCGCCAGCTGGCGGAAATGTGGAAGATGCCCGAGGCCGACATCCGCCGCATGCGCAAGGAAATGCGCGTGGAACCCACCTACTATCTGGTGGATACCTGCGCTGCGGAATTTGAGGCCTACACCCCCTATTTCTACTCCACCTACGAACGGGGCGAAGAAATCAAGGTGGAAGACCGCCGCAAGGTGCTCATTCTTGGCGGCGGCCCCAACCGCATCGGCCAGGGCATCGAGTTTGACTACTGCTGCTGCCACGCTTCCTTCGCCCTGCGCGATGCGGGCGTGATGGCCATTATGGCGAACTCCAACCCCGAAACCGTTTCCACAGACTACGACACCTCGGACAGGCTCTATTTTGAGCCGCTGACCTTCGAGGACGTGATGAACATTGTGGAAAAGGAAAAGCCCGAGGGCGTCATCGTGCAGTTTGGCGGCCAGACCCCGCTGAACCTTGCCGTGCCGCTCATGCGCGCTGGCGTGCCCATTCTTGGCACCAGCCCGGACGCCATTGACCGCGCCGAAGACCGCGAGCGCTTCCAGGCGCTCATTGAAAAGCTTGAGTTGCTCCAGCCGCCGAACGGTACGGCCATGAGCCTTGAAGACGCTCTTGAAGTGGCCGAGCGCATCACCTATCCAGTGGTTGTGCGGCCAAGCTACGTGCTCGGCGGCCGCGCCATGGCCGTGGTGTACGACGCCGCCGAACTGAAAGATTACTTCCATGTCCAGGTGCCGCAAAAGCCGGAACACCCCATCCTCATCGACAAGTTCCTCGAACATGCGGTGGAAGTGGACGTGGACGCGCTTTCTGACGGCAAGGAAGTGTACGTGGCGGGCATCATGGAGCACATCGAGGAAGCCGGCATCCACTCCGGCGACTCGGCCTGCGTGCTGCCCTCGTATTCGCTTTCTTACGACCACGTGGCCCGCATTGCGGTGCAGGCCGAGGCCCTTGCCCGCGAACTCAAGGTCGTGGGCCTGATGAACATCCAGTTTGCCATCAAGGGCGATGATATCTATATACTGGAAGTAAACCCGCGCGCTTCGCGCACCGCGCCCTTTGTGTCCAAGGCCACGGGCGTTCCCCTGCCGTACCTGGCAACCCAGGTCATGCTGGGCAAAACGCTTGAGGAACTGGACCCCTGGAGCATGCGCAAGGGCGGATTCACCTGCGTCAAGGAAGCTGTGCTGCCTTTCCAGCGCTTCCCCGGCGTGGACGTGATTCTCGGACCCGAAATGCACTCCACCGGCGAAGTCATGGGCATGGGCTCCAACTTCGGCGAGGCCTTCCTCAAGAGCCAGCTGGGCGCTGGTCAGGTGCTGCCGCAGGGGGGCAAGCTCTTCCTGTCGGTCAACGACCGCGACAAGCCCTATCTGCCCGAAGTGGCGGATATGTTTGCCAAGCTTGGCTTCCACCTGCTGGCTACGCGCGGCACGGCTGCCGTGCTGCGTGAGCACGGGCTTGAAGTGGAAGAGGTGCTCAAGGTTTACGAAGGGCGGCCCAACATTGTGGATCTGCTCATCAATCATGAGGTGGCTCTGGTCATCAACACGGCTTCGGGCAAGCATACGGCCAGGGATTCCAAGGCCATTCGCCACGCGGCCCTGACATACAAGGTTCCTTACTGCACCACCATCGCCGCAGCGCGCGCCACGGCCACGGCCATTGGTTCGCGGCGGGCAGAGACCCATGTGGAAAGTTTGCAGGAATACTACGCGCGGGAAGCGCGGGGGTAAGTTATGAAAGCATTGCTGGTGCTGGAAGACGGATTCACGTTGGAAGGCAAATCCTTTACCGGAGACTTTGAAACCGGCGGTGAAGTGATTTTCACCACGGGCATGACTGGCTATCAGGAAGTGCTCACCGACCCCTCCTACTACGGGCAGATGGTCTGCATGACCTATCCGCTGGTGGGCAACTACGGCATTTCCGAGGCTGACATGGAATCGGCCCGCGTGCATTGCAGCGCCTTTCTGGTGAAGGAATGCTGCAAGCAGCCCTCCAACTGGCAGTCTGTCATGGCATTGCCCGCCTTTTTGCAGAAGTTCGATACGCCTGGCATGGAAGGGCTGGATACCCGCGCCCTGACGCGCCACCTGCGCATCAACGGGGCCATGCGCGGCATGATTTCCACCAGGGAGCTGAACCCAGCTGCCCTCAAGGAAAAAGTGCTTGCCCAGCCCACCATGAAGGGCCGTAACCTCGTGCCCTTTGTGGCAGCGCAGGAACCCTATGCATGGTTTGACAACCAGCCGCAAAAGGTCGCTCTCGGCGCCGATGGCGCCTACGCATGGCGCGGCACGGGCCTGCCCCTGCTTGTGTATGATTTTGGCATCAAGTGGAACATCCTGCGCCGCCTGTGCGAGGCCGGTTTTGAGCCTCTGGCGGTGCCGCCGAACTTCAGCGCCGCGCAGGCCAAGGCCAGCGGAGCCAAGGGCGTGTTCCTTTCCAATGGCCCCGGCGACCCGGCGACCCTGACTGCCGAAATCGCTCTGGTGCGCGAACTTGTGGGTTCGTTCCCTGTCACGGGCATCTGCCTTGGGCATCAGCTTATCGGTCACGCCCTTGGCGGCACCACCGACAAGCTCAAGTTCGGCCACCACGGCTGCAACCACCCGGTCAAGGATCTGACCACGGGACGCATCGAGATTTCGTCGCAGAACCACGGTTTCCATGTGGTGCTGGACGGTGTGAGCGATGTGGAAGCCACCCATATCAACCTGAACGACAATACGCTTGAAGGCCTGCGTCACAAGACTCTGCCTGTCATGAGCGTGCAGTACCACCCCGAAGCGGCGGCTGGCCCCCGCGATGGGCAGTACCTTTTTGGCCGCTTTCGCCAGCTCATAGGCGAGGCCGCTGGAGCGTAGGGCAGATTGCCCTGCCAGCAAGGCATATAAAATACAAAGGCGCACCGTGCGCCATCGCGAATGAAAACCCGGCTGTTTGCACAAGACAGCCGGGTTTTTCGTACTTGATATCTCGGTGGTGTTTTGGGTAAACTGCAAGACAAGCTAAGGGCCATGTCCCGATAATTCTTGCCGCTGGTGTATTCCGCCCATGCGGCTGGCTGCCGCACATGCGGTATTGCAAAGGGTTCTTCAACTCAAGGAGCATATCGTGAAAAAGTCGGTTTTGTGTCTGGCCTTGAGCCTTGCACTTGTTCTGGCATTCGCTCCGGTTCGCGCTGCCGAAAATACGCCCGAGGCCGAAAATTCCAAGGCGAACCCTGTGGATCAGTTTACGGGTGCCACGTGGCAAAAAACTCCCGAAGCTGAAAAACTCGCCTTTCTTTTCGGTGTGGAAACAGCGATCACCGTTGAGTATTTTGTAAACGGAAAAATCGCGGAAAAAGCGGCCAAGGAAGGCAAGCGCCCGGTGTACACGCTTTCACCCTTTGAAAAGGGCTGGATGAAGGCCTTCAAAGGTGTGAACCGCGCGGAAGTCGCCAAGATGGTGGACGCGTGGTATACGGCAAATCCGCAGCAGCTTGACCGCCCTGTCATGAGCGTGATCTGGCGCGAAATCATTGAACCCCGCCTGAACGCCAAGTAACAGCAAAATCCGCTACGCGGTTTTTTCAGGAGAGAAAATATGAAAAACTTGTTGATAATCACGTTGCTGGCCGCCTTGTTTGTCAGCGGCATTGGTTGCACCAATATGAGCAAGACCCAGCAGGGTGTTGCCAGTGGCGCGGCCCTTGGCGCCCTTGGCGGCGCAGGCGTTGCCGCCATTGCCGGTGGATCAGCTGCCTGGGGCGCTCTGGCGGGCGCGGGCGTGGGCGCTCTGGCTGGCGGCATAGTCGGGCACGAGCAGAGCAAGAAAGCCTGGTAAGGCCTGTTTGCTTAATTGCGTTTGCGGCCTTGCGCCGCAAGAAAATGCACTCTTCAGGCGGGCTGTATCAACGGCCCGCTTTTTCATGAACAAAGGATGATGTCATGACCCCAAGGCTTCACACGGTCTTTTTCAGCCCAACTGGCAGCAGCCGCAGCATGGCGCAAGAAACTGCCCGTGTTCTGGAGCAGGAACTGACGCAGAATATGGCACTGGCGCGCGGCAATGACTGGGATTGGACGTTTCCTGAAGGGCGGGCGGCAGCCCACACGCTTGGGGCGGAGGATGTGCTGGTTTTTGCCTTTCCGGTCTATGCCGGGCGTATTCCCCAATTGCTCATGGAGCCGCTGGCAAGGTTGGCAGGGCAGGGCGCGCGAGCGGTTCTGCTTGCTGTGTATGGCAACAGGCACTATGACGATGCCCTGCTGGAAGCGGTTGATCTGTTTGCAGCCAACGGGTTTTCCGTACCTGCGGCAGGGGCCTTTGTGGCAGAGCACAGCATGACGGCAAAGGTCGGGGCAGGCAGGCCTGATGCAGAAGATATGGCCGCCATTGCGGATTTTGCCCGCAGGGCAGCCAGAATTATTGCCAGTGAAAAAAGAGCAACGGTGGCTGTGCCCGGCAACCGCCCTTACAAGGCGCTGCCGCCAGCGGCGGATATTCGGCCTCAGACCCTTGATTCATGTACGCAGTGCGGCTTGTGCGCCAGCGTGTGCCCAGTGCGCGTGATTGATGCCGACAATGCCGCACAGGTGGCGCAGGGCTGTTTGCGCTGTTGCGCCTGCGTAAAAATCTGCCCGGAACAGGCAAAGTTTTTTGACAATCCACAGGTGGACAAAATTGTTGCCATGCTTGAAAGCAACTGCCGTGAACGGCGTGAACCAGAGGTGTTTTTTGCCGCAGAGGGCAGAATGTAAGCAGGCCTGCCCGAGCCGGGTCTGGTGACTGCCCGCCGCGCAAGCGGGCGTGTGGGCTCACATGAAAAGCCGGTTCAGAACGCATGGTTCTGAACCGGCTTTTCATGTATCTGCTGGCAGCAGAACAAACTCCCGCAGGGCGTTTGACCTGCTGCCCAAATGAATTTTACTTGTTCTTTTGCTGGCCTGCGCCAGGATTTGTCTATTCCGGCTGCGGCGTATCCACCACTGCGTCCATGTCGACCATTTGCCCGATGGTGCCAGCGGCAAAACCACCGAACAGCGCGTTGGCCATTTCCTGATCATAGCGCGGGTCGTTGGCAAGTTCCTTGGCAGACTGCACAATATCCTTGCCCTTTCTGAAAGGCCGGTCGCAAATCATGGCGGCAAAAGAGTCGGCCACCGCTGCAAGGCGTCCAACCTTGGTAGTCTGACTGCCCTTGGTGTGCTGGGGATAGCCCGAACCGTCAAGCCGTTCGTGATGCTCAAAGCAGGCGCGCAGCAGTTCGTCAAAAGACACTTCCATCTTTTGCATCAACCGGACGCCCACAATGGGATGGGGAATGATTTTTTCCCTTTCTTCCTGCTTCAGAGGGCCAGCCTTGCTGAGCAGGAAAGGGGGAACCTTGCACATGCCCACATCGTGCAGCAGCATGGCAACTGCAATGCGATCCATGTCTTTGCGGCGGTATTCAGCAGCGCCCTGCAACCATATCCACAGGCCCACAATCATGCTGTTGATGGAATGCCGTGCAAGGTTGTTTTTGCGAAACAGACGGCGCATGAATGTGTTGATGTGATGCTTGTCGCTCCACAGGTATTCAGTAACAACCATAACATCGCGGTACAGCGGTTCAAAGAGCGCCTTGACGGGCTGCTCAAAAAAGTCGCTGCAACGCATAAGCAGGGCGCGGATGCAGATATCTGCGATCTCCGCTTCCTTGAGGTTGTTGTCCTGCAACACAAGGTCAAGCTGCTTGACGATATGGCGCGAGTAAATGGGGTGGTCGGAGCGCGAAACAAAAAGGTCGCCCTCCGCGCACAACTGCGCAACTTCGTCCACCTGATCGCTGGTCAGGCGGCTCCCCTTGACGCAATAGGGGGCCAGCACCGCGATGTCTTCACGAAACCTGAACAGATCTACCGGAGGCCGGAACTTGGGAAAGCTCGACAGGATTTCGCCGCTGATCTGATAATATTCCTCGTTGATGTTCATGGGAACATCAAGAACTTTCCTTTGCTCTGCGGCCATGAGCTACTTCCAGTAAATTTTGACAAGGTTTGTACCACGGGGCGTGGCGGAAGACCCCTTGACCTGACCGGCGGTAATAACCGCGCAGTCGTCAGGTTCAAAATCAGGGCTGTTATGGATAAAGCTCTCGGCCCGGATAAGGTGGCTTGGTTCTTCCTGCGGATTTTCCACAAAAACCGGCCTCACGCCCCAAACAAAGTTGAGCGCCTTGATGGAAACCGGGTCAGGCGTGAGCGCATAGATGCTTTGCGGGGGGCGGCGGGCAGAGACCTGCCGGGCCGAACTGCCCGAAAGACTGTGCGACACAATGGCCTTGGCCGAAGCCTTGTCTGCCAGCAGGCAGGCGGAGTAGGCCAGAAATTCAGGTATGCCCTTGTCGCTGTCCGGCTCTTCAAGCTTGCGGTTGAGCAGCAGCAGGCGTTCGGCTTCGTCCGTGATGCGGCGCATGTAGCGCACCGTTTCAACGGGGAAGTTGCCCATGGCGGTTTCTTCCGAAAGCATCACGCAGTCCGCGCCGTCAAGCACGGCATTGGCCACGTCTGTGGTCTCCGCGCGGGTAGGGGCAGGGCTGTTGACCATGGAGAGCAGCATCTGCGTGGCAACAATAACCGGCTTGGAGGCCTTGTTGCATGCGCTGATGATGTGCTTTTGCAGCGCGGGCAGAAGAGGCAGGGGGCATTCCACGCCAAGGTCGCCGCGAGCCACCATGACGACGTCTGTCTCGTGCAGAATTTCTGCAAGGTTGTCCACGGCGCTCTGCCGTTCAAGCTTGACGACCACGGGCAGGTTTTTGCCGGCAGCGGCGATAAGCTCCTTGGCTTCGCGCACGTCGTCCGCAGTCTGCACGTAGGAGATTGCCACTGCGTCCACGCCAAGCTTGAGGCCGTCCGCAAGGTCTTTTTTGTCTTTTTCCGTCAGGGCGCGCACCTTGGTGGCCTTGCCGGGCAGGGCCAGACCCTTGCGCGAGGTGACGATGCCGGAGTTGTCCGCCTTAAGCATCACGAGGCCGTCCGAGCGGCACTCAGTAACCACAAACTGAAGCCCGCCGTCAGCCAGCACCATGCGGTCGCCGGGCTCGAGGCTTTCGAGGATCACATCGTGGTCAAAGGGCAGATAGGGGAAATCGTCCACATGGCGGTCGCTGGGGCCGAGCAGCAGCTCCATGCCCTTGGTGACGGTTATGCTGGTTTCGGGCAGCACGCCAAGGCGGATTTTGGGGCCGGAAAGATCCTGCATGATGGTGATGGGCCGCCCAATGGCGGCTTCAACCTCACGGATGCTCTGGATGATGGTAACAAAGTCCGCCGCGCCGCCATGCGAAAAATTAAGACGAAATACACTGACTCCGGCCTCGGCCAGTTCGTGCAGTTTTTCTTTGCTGTTGGAAGCGGGACCGATAGTAGCGACAATTTTCGTTCTCATATCTGTTCCTTTTGGCTGAAACCGGTGGCGCAAGGGCGCAAAAATACAAAATTTACAGTTCCGGCTTGATCCAAATAGTCTTGGTTTTCCCGCATATTGTCAAGGCATTCGGCGCAAAAGCATTGAAACCGCGCCCATGTTGTCCGCCTGGTGGTTTTTTGCTTCTGGCGGCAACGATGGGCGTTATTTTTTGCCGTGCATTCCCTGAGGGTTGGCAGTGGTAACTTGCCACGTTTTACCACTGCAAAAACGGGCGCAAACTGGAAGGCTGATCGCCAGATAATTCGCAGATAAAGCCAATTTTGCGACATTGCTTGACACAGGGTAGGGCTTGGGGCATAAGTGGGAAAAAGTGGTAACAAGTAGTAAGAAGTGGGAAAAAGTGAAAAAACTGTTCACAAAAAGCCTTTCCCGCAGCCTAGACCCCAAGGGGCGACTCATGCTGCCGCCGGAATACCGCGAAGGACTCAGCGCGGACGGCGGCTCTGGGACGTTTTGGCTTACTGCTTTTTACGGACGCCTGGTGGCCTATCTGCCCGCCGACTGGGACATGGTTACAGAACAGCTCGGCAGTATCCCCATGCCCTCGCCAAGGCTTTCGCACTTCAAAACAAAGGTTATGGGCCTTGCCCAGGAACTTGAACCCGATGCCCAGGGGCGGGTGCGTATTCCGCAGGTGTTGATGCGCGAGGCTGGTTTGCACAAGGATGCAATGCTCGTGGGCATGCTGAACAAATTTGAAATCTGGGATCAGGAACGCTTCAACGCCCTCCAGCTTGAGGATGTGTCCGACGAGCTTTCCGGGCTTGGCATAACTCTCAGTCTATAGGCCGCACCATGACGGAAATTTTGGATAACATCGCAGAACCAGTACGGCACGTGTCGGTGCTTCCGGCGGAAACGCTGGAGGCGCTTTCGCCCCGCGCCGGGGGTCGTTACCTGGACGGCACCCTTGGTATGGGCGGCCATGCCTCGGCAGTGCTCGGCGCCGCCAGCGACATTGAGCTGTGCGGCCTTGACCGGGACGAAGACGCCATGGTTCTGGCACGTCAGCGGCTGGCCCCCTTTGGCAACCGCGCTCACATTTTTCATTGCAATTACAGCAATTTTCCCGATGCGCTGGCAGAACTGGGCTGGAACAAGGTGGACGGGGCGCTGCTGGATATCGGCGTGTCTTCGCTTCAGCTTGACGAAGCCGAACGCGGTTTCAGCTTTCACGGCGATGGCCCGCTCGATATGCGCATGGATCAGAATTCCGGCCAGCCATCGGCCTGGCACTGGGTCAACCGCGAGAGTTTTGCAAAGCTCAAGGAATGCATTGCCATGCTGGGCGAAGAACCACAGGCCGGGCGCATTGCCCGCGTAATTGTGGAATCGCGCCAGAAGGCCAGCATAGACACCACCGCAGAACTGGCGGCCCTGGTGGAGAAGGCCTATCCCGCCGCATGGCGGGCCAAGGCCCGGCGGCATCCGGCCACGCGTACCTTTCAGGCATTGCGTATGGCCGTCAACGACGAGCTGGGCGAACTGCGGCGGTTTCTTGACAATATCCTGGCATATCTGCCCATCGGCGGCAGGCTCGCCATCATAACGTTTCACTCGCTTGAAGACCGCATGGTCAAGCAGGCCATGCGTCATTGGGCAGAAGGCTGCCGCTGCCCGCGCCATGTGCCTGTATGCGTGTGCCATCATCAGCCCGAAGTGCGCATTCTGTTCAAAAAGCCCGTGACCGCCACGCCCGAAGAGCTGGCCGTCAACCCTCGCTCCAGCAGCGCCAAGCTGCGCGCTGTGGAAAAAATAGCCGAGGCCACCGGATCATGAAGCGCAATACAACCATGAACCAGCAACATGGGGGCAGGGGATGGCTTCTGGCGCTGGTTCTGGGGCTTCTGAGCTGCATGGTCATGGGGCTTGTGCTCGTGTGGAGCAACATTGAGCGCATGGACACAACCTATTTCATCAATATTCAGCAAAATACTGTTCGCGAACGGCGCGCCCTGAGGGCCAAGCTTGAAGTTGAGCGCGAACGGCTGCTTTCTCCCTATGAACTGCGGCGCAAGGCAGATGAGTTCGGTATGCGCGAACCCAAGCCCGGCCAGATTCGACGTATGGAACTACAGTAAAAACTCCGGAACGCTCCAATGCCTGACCAGTTAATGCTCAGGCCCGGAAAAAGCCCGGCGTCATCACGGCGACGCCCAGTTTGGAAACGCCATGTTCAAACTCAGCTCTCGCAAACGCAATGTGTCCAGCGCAGGCCCTGCCCGCGTCACCAAGCCGCAGACCACCCGCAACCTTGTCTCTTCGGACAAGGGCACGGGTTCTCCGGCCTGGATGGGCAACGTGGACTGGGGCCGCGCCCGCATCAAGATAGTTGTATGCATCTTCTGCTTGCTGTGGGTCGGGCTGTGGGGGCGCGCATGGTACCTCCAGATGATGGAGGGGCCGCGTCTTGCAGAGCGCGCGCGTCGGCAGCATACGGCAACGGAGCTGGTTACCGGGCGTCGCGGCATGATCTTTGACCGCAACGGTCAGGTGCTGGCCCGCAGTGTGGAAGCAAAATCCATTTACGCCCGCCCGCAGGACATCACCGATTTTCAGGCCATGGCCAACACCCTTGGCCCCATTCTGGGCATGGAGCCGCAGAAGCTTTATGACGACCTGGCGCAAACCAAGCGCCGTTTTGTCTGGCTGAAGCGCAAGGTGGATGACTATACCGCCGAGGCCGTGCGCAAGGCCAACATTACCGGCATAGGCCTGAGCAAGGAATATGACCGCGTTTATCCCTTCAAGCACATGGCGGGGCAGCTTTTGGGCTTTGTGGGCCTTGACGACAAGGGCCTTGAAGGCATCGAGCGCTCGCTCGATGCGCGCCTTGGCTGCATTCCCACGCGCCAGATTGTGCAGCGCGATGCCATGGGCCGCCGTTTTTATCTGCACGAAGAAGGGCAGAGCGAACCTGTGGGGCAGGATCTGACCCTCACCATCGATATGCAGATCCAGTTTTTTGTTGAAGAAGCCGTGGCCCGTACCGTGCGGGAATATGATGCCCGCTGGGGCGGGGCGCTGGTGGTGGATGTGGCATCGGGCGAAATCATGGCCTGGGCGCAGTACCCTTTCTTCAATCCCAACAACTACAAGGATTTCTCGCCGATTGTTTACCGCAACAGGCTGGCTGCCGATGCTCTGGAACCGGGTTCCACATTCAAGCCCTTTGTGATGGCTGCCGCCATTCAGGAGCGTAAGGTTACGCCCAACACCCTTATCGACTGCGAAGGCGGCAAGTGGGTGACCAAAAACTTCACCATCCGCGATACTTCGCGGCAGGGAATATTGCCCGCTGCAAAGGTGCTGCGCTATTCGTCCAACATCGGCATGGCCAAAATCGGCCTGTCCATGGGCGCGCCGACCTTCTACAAGTATATGCATGCGTTGGGCTTTGGACAGCGCACCGGCGTACCTGTGTCTGAAAGCCGGGGCATTCTGCGCGCCCCGCGCGACTGGAGCGAAGTGGACATCATGTCCACCTCGTTCGGACAAAGTATTTCAGTGACGGGTCTCCAGATGGCGCAGGGCTACCTGACCCTCCTCAACAACGGCGTGTACAAGCCCTTGCGCCTCACGCGCGAAGACGGCGTGGTGGATGAGGTGCGCCCCCGCATTTATTCTGAAACCGCCGTGCGCGAAGTCATGCACATGATGCGCGATGTAGTTGAGGAACCGGACGGTACAGGCAAGCGCGCCCGTGTGGACGGCATTGACGTGGGCGGCAAGACCGGTACGGCCCAGAAGGCCGACCACAGGTCGGGCACCTACGGCAGCAAGCGCCTCGCTTCGTTCGTGGGCTTTTTCCCGGCAGATAAGCCCAAGTATTTTGTGATGGTCATGGTCGATGAACCTTCGCGCAACCAGTACGGCGGCGTGGTGGCTGCGCCCGTGTTCAAGGAAGTTGCCTCCCGCATGGTGTCGTACACGGGCATGTTTAACGAAACCAAGGTGGCGGAAGCGGATAAAAAAGCCTCCGAGGGTGAAGGCCCGGCCACCAAGACCCGTCAGCGCGGCCTCAAGCTTGCAGCGCTGGAAGTTCCCTATGCCACCGACACCAGAAAGCTGGCCCCGCCGCAACAGGCCGAAGGCATGCGTTTGCCGGGGCATCTGGCCAAGGCCAGCAGCAGGGTGCCGGACGTAATGGGCAAATCTGTGCGCAATGCGGTTGAGCTGTTTGCTCGCGCGGGCGTTGTGCCTGAACTCAAAGGATCCGGCAGCAGGGTGGTCAAGCAGACCCCTGCCCCCGGAGTGGCCTGGCCCGAAGAAGGCAAGGACATCGAATATATTCTCTGGCTTTCCGAACGGTAAGAACGGCAGGTTGCTTCCGGCTGGCGCACGCATGGCGCGCGGGGTTGCGGGTTGAATTGCGCGCGCCGCCGGGACTAAATTGGGGCATTTGCCCCGGTTATGCAGTGAGGTTGATATGGAACGGGAATTTGCAGCCCTTCTTGAACAGTGCAGACGCGGCGGTATTGAAGTGCGCGTCGATTCTCGTCAGGTCAATTCCGGCGATATCTTTGTTGCCGTGCCTGGCGTTAACGAGGACGGGGCGCGTTTTATTCCCGCCGCAGTATCCGCAGGGGCTTCCATTGTCGTTTGCCGCCCCGGTGGAGCGGAAGAAGCCGCAGCACTTGCTGGCGGCTGCCGCGTTGTGCACCATTCCGATCCGCGCGAGGCGCTCTGGCGTCTGGCGGAGGCCCGCTGGCGCACCAGCGAACTGCCGCTCAAGATCGTGGGCGTCACAGGCACCAACGGCAAAACCACCTGCTCCTATCTGCTCGAACAGCTCTTTGCGCAGGCCGGGCACAAGCTTGGCGTCATGGGCACTGTCAGTTACCGTTGGCCCGGTCATGCGGAAGCCGCGCCCCTCACCACGCCCGATGCCCTGAGCGTGCACGCCATGCTGGCCGCCATGGCCAAGGCGGGCGTGGATGTGGCGGTGATGGAAGTGTCCTCCCATGCCATTGACCAGCAGCGCGTCTGCGGTGTGCCGTTTTCCGGCGCAGCCTTTACCAATCTGACGCAGGATCATCTGGATTATCACAAGAGCATGGAAAGCTACTTCCAGGTCAAGGCCCGCCTGTTCCTGGAACTGCCCCGGCCCGACAAAGCCATGGCTGTCAACGCCGACGACCCATGGGGCCGCCGCCTGCTGGAACTATGCCCCACGGCCCTTTCCTTTGGTTTGCAGAAAGGCGCGCTGAACAAGCGTCACCTCTGGGGTGAACTGCTTTCTGCCGGAACGGACGGCTGCCATATGCGCATGCATCTCGAAGGCAGCAAGTGGGAACTTCGCTCGCCTCTGGTGGGCGCGTTCAACGCCTCAAACCTGCTGGCCGTGCAGGCCGTTGCCCTTGAAATGGGCATTGAGCCGGACGCCTTCAAATCTCTTGAAAGTTTTACGGGCGTGAGCGGGCGGCTTGAACGTGTGGAAAATCCCCAAGGATTAAATGTATTTGTAGACTATGCCCACACGCCGGACGCGCTGGAAAACGTTTTGCAGGCCCTGCGGGGGGCTGGATTCAAACGCGTTGTTACTGTATTTGGCTGCGGCGGTAATCGCGACCGCACCAAACGTCCCCTCATGGGCGAGGCTGTTGCCCGCTGGTCTGACGTGGCAGTGCTGACCTCCGATAACCCGCGTTTTGAAGAGCCGGAGGCTATTTTGCAGGATGTTCTGCCCGGTTTGAAATCCGCCCGCGAAGTTGTGGTCGAGGTTGACCGCCGCGCAGCTACCATCAAGGCGCTGAAAATGCTCGGCAAGGACGATGCATTGCTTATTGCAGGCAAAGGGCATGAGGATTATCAGATCATCCAGGGTGTCAAACACCACTATAGCGACCAGGAAGTAGTTAGGGAGTTTCTTCATTGCGACTGACCTACAATGAAATAGCGGCCCGTCTGGGCCTGAGCGCCCTTGAGAGCGACATTGCGCTGACCGCCACAGTGACGGACAGCCGCGAGGCCGCGACCGGGGCTCTCTTTGTCTGCATACCCGGCAGCAGGGTGGACGGGCACGACTTTGTGCCTGCCGCCGTGGAGCTTGGGGCTTCTGCCGTGCTGGCCTCCCGGGCGCTGCCCGATGCAGGTGTGCCCGTGCTGGTTGTGGAAGATACGGTCAAGGCTCTTGGCAGCATAGCCGCCATGTGGCGCGACAAAACAACCGCCAGGGTCGTGGGCGTTACCGGCACTGCGGGCAAGACAACGCTCAAGGAAGTGCTGGCCCAGGTGCTCTCCGTGCGCGGCAAAACCGCCAAAAACGCCCTGAACAACAACAACCAGATCGGCATGCCCCGCGCCATGCTCGCCACTGACGGCGATGAAGATTTCTGGGTCATGGAGGCTGGCATCAGCCATGAGGGCGACATGGAAGAACTGTCGTCCGTCATGCGCCCTGACATTGGCCTTATACTTAACGTCGGCGCAGGCCATACCGAAGGCCTTGGCAGCAAGGGCGTGGCCTGGCACAAATCGCGCCTGCTCACCAACCTTGCCCCCAAGGGCATCGGCCTTGTGTGCGCGGATTATCCCGAACTTGTGCGCGAGGCCAGAGCCACTGGCGCGGAACTGCATTTTTTCAGCGCCACGGGCAGAGCCGTGGAATACCGCGCCTCTTACGCAGGGCCAGCACCCGCACAGGCCGACAGCCGTGATGATGCCGCAACCGGCATTGACGCGCCGGACGACAGGCGCGGTCTGTACCACCTCTGGCTTGACGGCGCGCGTTGCGATGTGACCGCTCCTTTCAGGGGAGAGTACGGCGCGGAAAATGTTATAGCTGTTGCCGCCGCCGCCCATCTGCTGGGCTTGAGCACTGCGGAAATCGCGCAGGGGCTGGCTCAGAGCGAGCTGCCTGTGCAGCGCTTCAACCAGACGCGCGTAGGCAAGTGGCTGCTTATTGACGATACCTACAATGCCAACCCGCTTTCCATGCGTCGCATGCTTGATGCAGCGGCAGAGCGCGCCGCTGGCAGACTTTTTGTGCCAGTGCTTGGCGAAATGCTCGAGCTTGGGGCGCAGGCTGCGGCAGAGCACGAAGCCCTCGGCAAACACCTGGCTGAACTTAAACCATCGGCAGTATTCTGGAAAGGCGGCCACGGTGAAAATATCCGCGCCGGGCTGACCTGTGGGGGCTATACAGGGCCGTGGTTCGAGGTGTATGACGCTGCGGCCTTTGCTGCTGCATGGGCCCAATTGACGGCCAGTGCGTTTGCCGAAAACAAGACCGGCGGCGTGGCCCTCTTCAAGGGATCACGCGGCAACAGGCTGGAATGCCTGCTCCAGACTCTCACAGGGCCGGAGGCCGTGCGGGGCTGAGGCAATGATCAATAACGCCGCCTGCTGGAGCGTTGCATACTTGAAACAGGCCTTGGTGGGTTTCCCCGCTTCAAGCCGCTGGTTCATGGTTTGACTGCTTTAAGGAACGGGCATAACGGTCGCACACGACCAAAAGAACGGATTACGCTGCATGTTCTATAATCTCTTTGTCCCCCTTACGTCCGAATGGACGGTATTCAACGTTTTTCGGTACATCAGCTTCCGCTCGTTGGCCGCGCTCATTACTGCTCTTGTGCTTTCAATTCTCATTGGCCCCCGTTTTATCGGCTGGCTCCGCAGCCTCAAATGCGGTCAGTATATTCACGAAGACGTTGCCGCCCACGCCTGCAAGGCCGGTACCCCCACCATGGGCGGTCTGCTCATGCTGTTTACGCTCACTGTCAGCCTGCTGTTGTGGTCTGATTTGACAAATCCTTATATCTGGCAGGCTTTTCTTGTTTTTGCAGGTTTCGGAGCCGTTGGCTTCTGGGACGACATCACCAAGTTGCGTCACCACAAAAACAAGGGGATTTCGGGCAGGTCCAAAATGGCTGGGCAACTGGTCGTTGCCTGCGCAGCAATGGTGCTGCTCTACATTAACCCCGATTACAGCAGCAAACTGACCATACCCTTTCTGAAAGAAGTTACCTTTGATCTGGGCTGGTTTTATCTGCCCTTTGGCGTGTTTGTCATGGTGGCTTCCTCCAACGCCGTCAATCTGACGGACGGTCTGGACGGCCTTGCAATCGGGCCTTCCATTGTGGCTTGCCTCGTTTTTTCCATTTTCATCTATATCACGGGCAACGCCCGCTTTGCCGGATACCTGCTGCTGCCCTACATGCCCGGCGTGGGCGAGGTCACAGTGTTCTGCGCGGCGCTTGTGGGCGCGGGCCTTGGCTTTTTGTGGTTCAACGCCTATCCGGCCCAGGTATTCATGGGCGATGTGGGTTCGCTTTCGCTTGGCGGCGTGCTGGGCTATCTGGCCCTGCTGTGCAAGCAGGAACTTGTTCTTTCAGTGGTGGGCGGCCTTTTTGTGGCCGAAACGCTTTCAGTCATTCTTCAGGTCGGTTACTTTCGTTGGACCGGCGGCAAGCGTATTTTCCGCATGGCTCCCTTGCACCATCATTTTGAGCTCAAAGGCGTGCCTGAATCTAAGATCATCATCCGGTTCTGGATAACTTCCATCCTGTTGGGCCTTGTGGCGCTTTCTGTCCTGAAGTTGCGCTGAGGAGAAAGGATATGGCACTGGAGAAAAATCGCGGCAGACGTATTGAACCCGGCGAACTGGCAGTTGTTGTGGGCGCGGGCCGTTCTGGCCTTGCCGCTGCAAGGCTGCTGCGGCGCGCCGGGGCGAGGGTTCGGCTACTGGACAGCAACCTCAAGGCGCTGGCCGGAAGGGAAGTGCTCGCCGCTGAACTTGCGGCTCTTGGCATTGACGTGCAGCTTGGCGAGCATTCTGCCGCGCAGTTTGCAGGCGCGGCCTTTGTGGTGCCCAGCCCCGGCATGCCTGTAGTCAGGCTTGCAGGGCTGGTGGACACGCAGGTATCTGAAATTCTGGCTGAAATGGAACTGGCCTGGCGCTACCTTGATGACGAGCCAGTGCTGGCCATAACAGGCACCAGCGGCAAAACCACCACGGCCTCTCTGGCTGCCGCCATGCTGTACGAGCAGGGCTATGCCGTGTTTTTGGGCGGCAACATCGGGACGCCGCTTTCAGAGTATGTTCTTGGCGGCAAAAAAGCCGATGTGCTTGTGCTTGAGATTTCCAGCTTCCAGTTGCAGGCCTGCACCACGTTTTGTCCGCGCGCGGGCATCCTGCTCAACATCACGCCCAACCATCTTGATTACCATAAGGACATGGCGGAATACACCGAGGCCAAGTTCCGCCTCTTCCGCTGTCAGGACGAAGGCGATCTGGCCGTGCTGGGCGAAGATCTGCAAGCGCTGGCTGACGCCCACCGCCTCAAGGCGCGCAAGGTTTTTGTAAAGGCCACTGACCGCTTTCCCACAAGCTGCCTTATGGGCGCGCACAACCGCATTAATGAAGAAGCCGCATGGCAGGCCTGCCGCCTTTTTGGCGTGACGGAAGCCAGCGCGACCAAGGCCGTTGAGCGCTTTCAGCCTTTGCCCCACCGTCTTGAGCGTGTGCGCGAGCTTGGCGGCGTGCTGTACGTCAATGATTCCAAATGCACTACGGTTTCCGCCCTTCAGGTGGCGCTGGAGGCCTTTGACCGTCCTGTGCGGCTGCTCTGCGGCGGCAAGTTCAAGGGCGGCGATCTGGCCGGGCTTGCTGATCTGCTGCGCGCCAAAGTGCAGGAAGTTGTGCTTTTTGGAGCCAGCCGCGAGCATTTTGAAAAGGCCTGGCAGGGGATTGTGCCCATAAGCTGGCACGAGACAATGGAGCCTGCTGTGCGCTTTGCCTCGGCGAATGCCAAGAGCGGCGATGTGGTGTTGCTTGCGCCCGCCACCTCCAGCTATGACCTGTACAAAAATTATGAACAGCGCGGTGAAGACTTCAAACAGATCGTGGGTAAGCTGTCATGAAGAACCTCTTCAGCGGTAAGGAAAAAGCGCCCAAGGTAAACAGCGCCATGGCGAGAGCCACGGAAGAAGGGCCGTTTGCACCATTTGACTGGTGGCTTTTCACCATCATGTTGATTATCCTTTCCATTGGTCTTGTGATGGTGCTTTCAGCCAGCGGCATCGTGGCGGAGCAGGTCAACGGCGACAAATACTTTTTCTTCAAGCGTCAGGTCATTTTTGCCCTTGGCGGCGGCGTTGCGTTGTGGAGCGCAGCCCTCCTGCCAAGGCACTGGCTGTACCGCATGCAGTATCCTGCGCTCTTTCTTGCGCTGCTCCTGCTGCTGGTGACGCTCTCTCCCCTTACCCCTGCCATCAACGGTGCAAAGCGCTGGATTCCGCTGGGTTTTATCTCCATTCAGCCCATGGAATTCGTCAAAATTGCGCTGGCGCTGTACCTTGCGTACTTCATGAGTTCCAAACAGGAACTTATCAAGACGTTCAGCCGGGGCGTCATTCCTCCCTTTGCCGTTACGGGGCTGTTCTGCTTTTTGCTGCTCTTGCAGCCTGACTTCGGCAGCGCCGTCGTTCTGGCAAGTATTCTGTTTTTCATGTGCGTGGCGGGCGGCACCCGTTTTGTCTATCTGTTTTTTTCGGTGGCGCTCGCATGCGGCGGCGCTATGGCGCTGGCCATTTCTTCGCCTTATCGTCTGCGCCGTCTGCTGGCCTTTCTTGATCCTTTTCAGGATGCGCACAACACGGGCTACCAGCTTGTGCAGTCGCTGCTTGCCATTGGTTCGGGCAGCTTCTTTGGCGTAGGCGTTGGCGCAAGCAAGCAGAAGATGTTTTATCTGCCTGAAGCGCACAACGACTTTATCATGGCCGTGCTTGCCGAAGAA
>NZ_DASQOG010000071.1:0-13623 GCF_035644575.1 Desulfovibrio sp.
ATGCCGTACATGCAGGGGAGGAGGCATTATGAGCACATTCAAAGAGCAGTGGGCGCAACTGCTGGCCCCCAACCGCAAAACCGGCACGGGCATGAAGCTCGACACGCTGGACGCGGTGCGTAATCCCTTTCTGGTGGATTATGACCGGATCATCTTTTCCAGTTCCTTCCGCAGGCTGGCAAGAAAAACCCAGGTGCACCCGCTGGTGCGCAACGACCATATTCACAACCGCCTTACCCATTCGCTTGAAGTGAGTTGCGTGGGGCGTTCCCTTGGCCTTGGCGTGGGCGATGCCTTGCGGCGGCGCGGCGACCTGCCCGAAGGCTGCACACCTGACCACTTGGGCCAGATCATCCAGGCCGCCTGCCTGGCGCACGATATAGGCAACCCGCCCTTTGGCCATGCGGGCGAGGAGGCCATCCGCGACTGGTTCAAGGATTCCGTCAATAAAGAGCAGTATTTCAAAAATCTGCTGCCCGCAGAGTGGGCCGATTTTACGGCTTTTGACGGCAACGCCCAGGGCTTCCGCGTTATCAACGCGCTTGAAAACAACAAGGACAGGGGCGGTTTTCGTCTGACCTTCCCGGTCATTGCCGCTCTGGTGAAGTACCCGCGTTCCGCCTATGAAGCGCAGGGCGTGGGCAAGAGCAAGTTCAATTTCTATACGGCGGAGCGCGATCTTTTTGCCGAGATATTCGGCGCGATGGGGCTTGCGGAAGGCACGGGCTGGCGCAGGCATCCGCTTTCATATCTGTTGGAAGCGGCGGACGACATCTGCTACCGCATTATCGACATGGAAGACGCGCGCGAGTTGCGCATCATCACCTATGCTGATTTTAAGGCCGCCATGACGCCCTTGCTGGATGTGAACTGTCTGGACGATCCGCGCCTTGATTCCATGGATTCCGACCGCAGACGCACCAGCATGTTGCGCACCACGGCTATGGGCCGCATGATACCGTCCATCACGCAGACGTTCATGGACAATTACGAAGCCATCATGGAAGGGCGGCTTGAGGGCTGCCTGCTGAACCACGCCCGCGAGGATGTGGCCGGGTTCATGCGTGAGGCGGGGCGGGTTTTTAACAGCAAGATAATGAACAACCCGCAAAAGACGGCGTTGGAAATCGGCACTTACACGCTCTATCGACGGTTGCTCGATGTGTTCATTCCTGCCTGCTTCAACTTCACCAAGGGCAATGCCATGAGCTACCAGGAAACACGCGCCCTCACGCTCATGGGAGCCAATGCCCCGAGCAGGGAAGACAGCCTGTATATGGCCTATCTGCGGGTGCTGGATTTTGTGTCCGGCATGACGGACGACTACGCGGCGTTCATTTCGCAGCAGTTCTCCGGCACAGCGGGGCGGTGAGCCTCCGCGGTCAAGAGCGCAAGCTCACTGATAATTAAGGATGCCGCGCAATACGTGCCTTGGGCATGTGCTGCGCGGCATCTTTCGCCGAACCTGTCTATGCAGGTTGTCAGGTGCGCCCCGTTAAAGGGCTATGGCGGCATTCATAAACGGCCCCGAAGCCTGCGGCAACATGCGGCGCCCGGTGTCTGCCCATTCGCGGTCTTGCGCGAGGGCGTCCAGCGTGAGGTCGCGCAGTTGCTCATAGCATTCCACCAGCGAATACCTGTCGGTATCAATGATGCAGTGGGGGCTACGGGGTTCGTCAAAAGCGTCAAAAACTGAATCCAGGGTCGAAAGGTCGCCGCGTTCAGCCTTGGCATACAAGCCTTTGGCATCGCGCTGCACCAAAGTTTGCAGTGAGCAGCGCACCCATACCTCGCGGTACATGGGCAGCATGGCCCGGTTGCTCTGGCGCATGCTCTCGTATGGGGTGGCGGCGGCGACCACGCATACTTTGCCCTGCGCCTGCATGCCCAGCGCGTAATCGCGCAGGATATCGGTATTGCGCACGCGATCCTCAGGGGTAGCGGCGGACAGTCCGTTGCTGCGGCAGAAGGTGTCGGCGTCGATGAATTCAACGTCAAAGCCCTGCCCGTCAAGATACAGGCGCAGCAGTGAACCAAGAGTGGTTTTTCCACTGCCGGAAAGTCCCAGCAACCAGATTGTCGGCGTCATACTGTCCTCGCTTGCTTGCAGTGCGGTTATGCGTGTGGCAAACCTGCAATTGCTTATGCAAATTATCTGCCAATGCTAAATTTTTCAGTAAGTTTATGTCATTAAGGATACCCAATATTGGGGGAGTGCGGCAATTTTGACAGTGTTGGCACCATTCCGCCTTGGGCAATCCCTCGCGGGATCACCCAAGGCATTTACGCGTGCAAACACAAGCTGTGAGGTGTGAGGCTGGTTTGTGGCTGGCAAGAGAAGATCATTGTTATTTTGCAGGACTCGGGACGGCATCGTTGACATAGGGGATGGGGAACCACTGATACCCCTGCCCCGCCTTGCCCACGTGCCCAATACCGGGAAAAGAAATATGCGCTCCAGCCACAAGGTGCCCCTTTGCTGCGGCTTCTGCAAAAAGACGCTGCCTCTGCCTGACGGCTCCCTCCGGGTCAAAGTCGTACTCAATAGCCGTATCCGGCAGGGGAAACTGCGCCTCGGCAACATGAACCGTATCTCCCCAGAACAACAATTTTTCACCGTTGCTTTCGAGCAGGTAACAGGTGTGACCAGGAGTGTGCCCCGGTGCGGCCACGGCGTATATCCCGGGCAGCACCATTTGGCCCGCTTCAAACCGTGCCACCTTGCCTGCACTGAGGTAGGGGGCCAGCGATTCCTGCCCCTTCACAAACATGGCTCTGAAATATTCCGGCGATTTTTCCATTTGGGCAGCGCTGAGCCAGAATTCGGCCTCAACGCGGTTCACATGCACGGTGGCGGTGGGAAAAATTCTTTTGCCGTCCACCGTGAGTCCGCCAGAGTGGTCGCCGTGGATGTGCGTGAGCAGAACGTCCGTGATATCGCCGGGCTTAAATCCGGCCCCCTCAAGGCTGGCTGCAAGTTTGTTTACGGTCGGGCCGAGCAGCTTGCCGGAGCCAGTGTCCACGAGTATGCGCCGGTTTTGGACGAGGATAAGAAAGGCGTTGACTGAGGTAGGTCTGGGCGAGGGCACATACGCTTTTTTAAGGGCATCTTCTACCTGATCCTGTTTGGCACTGACCAGCCGTGCGTTGCTGTTCAATGTGCCATCAGAAATTGCCGCCACATGCACATCCCCCAGTTGCAACCAATAGTAGCCCGCCTGTCTGTAAAACGGCGCGGGGGGCGGCGTAGCTGCAAGCGAAGGCTGCGGCAACAGCGCCGCGCCGGGCAAAACAAGTGAAGCGACTGCTGCCTGTTGAAGAAACTGGCGTCTGTTCATACGACCTCCTGTTGCGCTGGGATCACCTGGGGCAAGGATGCAGCGCATGCATGCTTGAATGCTCTCTAGCCCCAGTATATGTTTGGTTTAGCGGAATGCATACGCGCATTGTTCGTTAGTTCCGTTTTTATGAACAATTAGGGAGGGTGTCAATATCACCTGTACACAGGTTGACGTCTGCGCCGTCCTCTTGCCTTTATACCAGGAAAAAATGATGAAAACCCTGCACCATCCGGCTGTTGAAGACGTAACGGTCGAAGGTCTCCTGCACGCCCTTTCTGATCCTGTGCGCGTACAGATTCTCAAGGAAATCATACGCTCAAATTCGCCCAAAACATGTTCTGACTTCCTGAACATGCCGGACAGGGCCATACCCAAGTCGACCCTTTCGCAGCATTTCAGAATATTGCGCGAGGCTGGCCTGATCCGCAGCGAGAGAAGCGGTGTTGCGCTCAAGAATACTCCGCGTTGCCAGGAATTGCAGCCCAGATTTGGCCGGATGATAGCTGAAATTCTGGCGGCATATGCCGAGGAGTACGGCAAGAAAAATGCGGATGAATAGAGCCGGATGGAAAGACGGCATAATTGAAGGCTGACATCGGTTCAACCGTGAGCCCTCAAGCATGGTTCTAGGGCAGATAAAGCATCTCCCCGAGGCGAGTCTGTTTTCGCCAATCAACAAGGTTTGAATGGTATTGTCGGTTGGATGAAGTATGGCTGTTGACATGCGGGTAAAGAATTTATAATAGGAGTGAGCGCTTCGTTTATTAATTTAGGTTCAGGAGACCTCCCATGGCCCGACCAAAAAATGAAAAGCTTGAAATCCAGCGGCGCGAGGAAATTTTGCAGGCTGCGGCCCGCGTGTTCCGGGCCAAGGGCTTTCACCTTGCCAGAACGGAAGACATCTGTATCGAGGCCGGAACAAGCGCGGGAACACTGTTTCGTTATTTCAAATCGAAGAAAGAAATCATCGAGGCTATCGTTGAGGCAGAAATGAAGGCCAACGACGAGGATTTGTTTGCTCTGGCCCAGCGCCAGGCCGTAGAGGGGCTGGCCACGCTGACGGCAGAAGAATTACAAGAAATGCTACGTCCCGGCGGGTACGGGCTGGCAACAGAGAGCTGGCTTGAACTCTCTCGCAGTCCGGAAGGCAGAAAGGAGCTCGCCACTTCATCTGCCAAGCTGGAAGCGGCCCTTGCCGCTCTGCTGGCGCAAGGGCAGGCCGAAGGCTGGGTGCGCCGCGATCTCAACGCCAAGGGTGCTGCCAACCTGTTGCTTATTGTGTATACCGGGGTGCAATTTGATGCAGACCTCGGGATGGATATCGATTACGAGGCCTCGGCTCAAGCCATCTCAGACCTTATCAAAAGCTTTATTCTGACCGGCTAGGTTTATCCGCAACATTTTGTGCTGTGCGGATGTCAGTTTAATAAGATGACGGAGTACTCCGTTTATAATGAGGCATGCATGGTTTCCATCGCGCGTTCGAGCCTTTTATACGAGTGGCGGCGCTATCTGGCTGCAGTGCTGGCTGTTACCTTTGCCGGCCTTTTGACTGTGGTGCAGCTCGCCCTATTACTTGGTTTGTTCAATACGGTGTCTGTTCCGCTGGATCAGTCAACGGCAGAACTGTGGATTGGTTTTCGCAACACTGCAAGTGTGGATCTTGGCCGGGCTGTGAGCCAGAGCGCCGACACCAGAGCCTGGATGCATCCGGGCGTTGCCTATGTTGAAAGATTTGTCAGCGCTTACGGCGATCTGCGAAGGGCAGATGGCGTGCCTGTCTCCGTGATTATCAACGGCATTGATACAAGCGGGGAAGCCTCGGCCTTTTCGCGGCTGCTCACGCCAAGGCAGCGTGCCTTGCTGCGCGAACCCGATGCAGTGCTCGTTGACGTGGCAGATGCAAACAAACTTGGCGCAGAGGACAGCACTCTGGTGGAAATCAACGGCAAGAGGGCGCGCATCGTCGGCACAATCAAGGGGCTGCGTGCCATTGGCGGTGTGAACATGCTGGCCTCGTTTGCTACGGCACGGCGGCTTGCTCCAGAAACTGCCAACCAGACAACGTATTACATGGTGCGTCTCAAGCCTGGCTTTGCCGCGGAACTGGTGCAGAAGGAAATTGCTGATTCTGGCCTTGTTTCGCGCTACAGCGTGTGGCAGGCTCAGGATTTTTCTGTTCAGTCCCAGGTTTACTGGCTTTTTGAATCAGGCAGTGGTGTGGGGACTGGCTTTGCTTCCTTGCTTGCCCTGCTTGTGGGCGTGGCAATCACCAGTCAGACACTTTCAGCGGCCATCACCGCGTCTATCAAAGAATTTGCGGCATTGCGGGCTTTGGGAGTGTCCAGGCACAGCCTGCGTTGCGTGGTCATCGAGCAGGCTGCCTGGATTGGTTTTATTGGACTGCTGCTCACGGCTGCGCTCACCGTTGCCATTGCCCTGTTGGGCGAGAGCGCCAATATCGCCATGGCTTTTCCTGTCTGGCTGCTGGCAGGGAATGCCTTGATCATGATGGCCATTGCTGTTGGTTCCGGTCTGCTTGCGCTTAAACCTTTGCTCAACACCGAGCCTGTCACGCTTTTGCGCTAGGAGCCTTGCAGTGTCCAAAATCCCTACATTACAGGCCACGGACATATCAAAGGCCTTTGTTTCAGGCAGTATCTCGCAGCAGGTGATCAAACAGAGTTCGCTCGATGTGTTCTCAGGTGAACTCACCCTGCTTGTGGGGCCTTCCGGTTCAGGAAAAAGCACCATGCTTTCCATGCTGTCTGGCCTGCTGCACCCAGATACCGGAAGCGTGATGGCTCTTGGCACCAAATTGTGGAGCCTGGGTGAAAAGGAACTGGATATGTTCCGTCTGGAACATTGCGGGTTCATCTTCCAGGGCTTCAATCTTTTCGGCTCGCTAAGCGCATTGGATAACGTAATCCTGCCCCTCCAGTATATGGGCATCCAGGGGGAGGAGGCCAGAGACAGAGCGAGGCAGGCTCTGGAAGAAGTTGGGCTTGGCGGGCGTTGCCATTTGCGGCCCCTTGAACTTTCTGGCGGCGAAAAACAGCGCGTTGCCATAGCCCGCGCGCTTGTCAAAAGGCCGCAGATGATTTTTGCCGATGAACCAACCTCTGCCCTTGATAAAGCCAACAGCGAAACCGTCATAACCCTGCTTCAAAGCATAGCCGGACAGCACAACGCAACCGTGCTGGGCGTCACGCATGACCCGCGTCTGCTTTCCCACGCCGACAGGGTTATTCATCTTGAAGACGGCATTTTGAAGCAGGATCACCGTAATCCGTAAGTAATTTCCGTGGAGTACAAATGAACAGTCTTAGCGTGCGTGCAAAAAAAATGTGCGGAGCCGTGCTCTGCATCATACTGTGCGTGTTCTGGGGGTCTTTGCTGGCAGCCGGTCAGGGGGAGGAAATGCCTTCTGCCCCAATCGCGGAGGTGCTGGCCAGCGCCAAGGGCCGTGTGGATGTGGAAGGGGGCGTGATCAAGCTTGCCGCGCGCAGGGACGGCGTAATTACCGCTGTGATGGCCGAGGAAGGGGAAACTGTGCAGGCTGGCCGAGTGCTGGCTTGTCTGGATGACAGCCTCGCGCGCAACAGGCTGAATCTTGCAGAGCAGGAGTTGAGGCATACAGAGCTTCAGGTGCGGCGCAACGAAATCGTGGTGCGGGCGGCGCAGAGGGAACTGGAACGTCTGCGACCCATGATTAAGACCAGGGCTGTGGCCATGCGCGAATTTGATCAGGCGGGTGATGCCCTTGTGGTGGCTGAAGTCGATCTGCGCAGTAGTATTGCCGCAGTGGAGGTGGCCCGTGCCCGCGTAGTGGTCGCGCAGAATGAGGTCAACGAGTACAGGATTGTTGCGCCGCTTGATGGCCGCATTGTGCAGCGGCAGGCGCGGCCGGGTAACGGGGTGAGTACCTTGAATGTTACCCCCCTGTTCAGCTTTGTGCCCAATAGCCCATTGATTGTTCGGGCAGAACTGGACGAGCAGTATTTGTCGCAAGCCTCGCCGGGGCAGCATGTACTTATTGTGCCCGAGAGCGATCAGTTCCGCACGATGAACGGCACAGTGCTGCGCATAGGCAGGGTAGTGGGCCAGCGCCTGCCGCCGGAAGATCCGGCAGAAAAGCAAGACACAAGGGTTGTAGAAGTGGTGACGACCCTTGAGGCGGACAGCCTGCTGATAGGACAAAGGGTCGTTGTGCGGTTCCTTGCAGACGGCGGGAGCAGCCGCAAGGACTGAAGGCGAGGCCCCAAGGCTTTCATAATGGATAAGAACAGGGCCGCCCGCAACTGCGAGCGGCCCTTAAATTTATTGTGGGTGGGCTACAGATAAAAGAAACGGGAGGTCAGTGATCTGACCTCCCGGTGACTTCTGGCGGAGCGGAAGGGACTCGAACCCTCGGCCTCCGGCGTGACAGGCCGGCGTTATAACCGACTTAACTACCGCTCCGTTTTTTGGGATGGTGGGCAGTACAGGACTTGAACCTGTGGCCCCCGCCGTGTGAAGGCGGTGCTCTACCAGCTGAGCTAACTGCCCCCCCGGCGAAGATGAGTTCTACGCAAACACACCTTCAGAGTCAAGCGAAAAAAATAAAGTAAAAAAATTTTTACAAAGCAAAAATTTTAATATGCTGATTTTTAAGAAAAAGTTGAAAAAATGCCCCATTATGTCCTTTTGCTTGTGTTGCGGTGCTTCTTGGGGAGTGCTAGACCTCCCTTAGCACATTACAGATCGCTGAACGCCGCTGTTTTCGCGCTTCCGGCGCAAAAGCAGCACTGTGGATGCGCCGCCGTGGAGGCGGTTTTCTGTTTTGGGCAATTCGCTGTTGAGGCACAAGAGAAATGAGATTTTTTTTCAAGCAGATATGTCTGGCGGCCTGCTTTTTTGCAGTTGGGCTTGCTGCCCAGTCGGCGCTGGCGCGTGTGGTGGAAGGCAACACCATTATGGATCAACCCATGCGGGAGAACCTGTGCGCCCTTACCTTTGATGACGGCCCGTCGATAAACACGCCGCATCTGCTGGACATGCTGGGAGAATACGGCATCCCCGCCACTTTTTTCATGTTGGGCAACCAGGCTGAGCGCCATCCCGACATCGTAAAGCGCGTCATTGCCGAGGGGCATGAGGTGGGCAACCACTCCTATTCGCACCCCAATCTGCGCGTGGTCAGCCTTGCCCGCAAAGAAGAAGAACTGCGGCGCACAGATACCATCTTGCGCAACCTCGGGGCCTCGCCCCAGTTCATGCGCCCGCCCTATGGCTCGTATGACGCTTCTACTGAAAAAGTTGCGGCCGGTCTTGGGCTTTCCCTCATGCTCTGGTCCATGGACAGCCGCGACTGGCAGCGCCTGCCAGACAATTACGCCACCCTGCGCAACAACAGGGGCACGGTCTACGCGCCGGGTACCCTGCGCGGTATCTTTTTGTTCCACGATTCGCACAAGCGCACTGTGGACGACCTGCCGCGCATCATTCGTGATCTGCGCGCTGGCGGTTGCCAGCGTTTTGTGACCGTGACCGACTATCTTGAGGGGCTTATGGACCCTGAACCCGGCCTGCTCATGACGCGCGTCAAGCGTGGCGCACCCGGCGTGGATGAGCCTCCCATGGTTGCCCGGCATCAGGTTGAAGGCGTGCATCAGTCAGAAGAACTGCCGCCGCACAGCTTCCCTGCCGGGTCGGCTGATATTCCTCTGGCGCGCAGCAGCACCCCCTGGCAACTGGAGGAGAGCCCAAGTCCGGAGATGGCAGGGCAGGTCGCATTGCCGGGCACTGCCGCGCATCCCGCGCAGGATGCTCCCCAGCCTTCCGGCAGCAGCGCAGTCCAGCCGAGAGATGGTTCTGCCCTTTCCCCGGCTCAGGCTCCTGCCTCCTGATGCGGGAGTAATGTTTCTTTTGACATTGCTCTGCCAAAGGCGTGTAATTTAGCTATGGCATGAGAGCATGCCTCCAGATTTTCCACTGTCCTCCCCCCCACAGGGAAGTACAAATGAAAGGCCCGGATCAACATCCGGGCCTTTCTGCTTTCTAAAATAGAATAATTCGGGGACAGTTTCGTCCGCTTATGAAAGCCGCGTTCTAAAATCCTGGTAGCCAAATTCCCGCAACATGCGAAAGCGCGTGTCGCCCGCCGCATCGGCTTCGCAAATGCCGATGGATGGCAGGCGCAGGCCGTTGAATGTGGTGGTTTTGACCATGCTGTAAATAGCCATGTCTTCAAATACCAGCCGCTGGCCGGGCACAAGAGGCGCGTTGAAAGAATATTCGCCGGCCACATCGCCCGCCAGGCAGGATTTTCCGGCAAGGCGGCATGTCCATGCCTGTTCCCCGGCCTCGCCCGCCAGTTCGGCCACATTTGCAGATTCGTAGCGCACACGCGGACGGTAGGGCATTTCGATGACATCGGGCATGTGGCAGGGAACGCCGATATCAAGAATGGCCACAGGCATGTCGGCCTGCACCACATCCAGCACGGTTGCCACAAGCCAGCCTGCGTCCAGAGCCACAGCCTCGCCCGGCTCAAGGTATATCTGCGCGTTGTAGCGGTCATGCCAGTCGTTCAGGCAACGGCAAAGCAGATCGAGATCATAACCGGGTTTGGTGATGTGGTGCCCGCCGCCAAAGTTGATCCAGCGGCACTGCGGCAGCCACTGCCCAAAATGGCGCTCAACTGCCGTCAGGGTGCGCTCAAGGGCGTCTGCCCCCTGTTCGCACAGTGTGTGGAAATGAAGCCCGGAAATGCCCTCCAGAGCCGCAGGATCAAAGTCCTTGGGTCTGATGCCCAGGCGGGAGCCAGGCGAGCAGGGATTGTAAATGGCGGCTGCGCCTTCGGAATGTTCAGGGTTGATGCGCAGGCCGCACTGAATCTGGCGGTCCGGGCAGCGACTCTTGTTCTGCATGGCCACTGCGGGGGCGAATTCGCGCCACTGGGCAATGGAGTTGAATACCAGGTGATCCACAAGGGTGAGCAGTTCGGCCATCTCGCGCCGGTTCCAGGCAGCGGCAAAGGCGTGCACCTCGCCGCCAAAGTCCTCCCGTGCCAGCCGTGCTTCGTCCACGGAGCTTGCGCAGGCTCCCCACAAGGGGCCTTGCCCCTTGGTGCGCGAAAGGAGCGGAAAAGTTGCCCAGGCTGCGTATCCCTTGAGCGCAAGAAGAATCTTGGCCCCGGTGCGCTCCTGAACTGCGCCCAGAGTGGCGGCATTGGCCAGCAGCTGCGCTTCGTCCAGAACAAAACAGGGAGAAGGAATGCGGGCCGGATCGAACAGAAGGTTCTGGCAGTGCATGGATGTTCCTTTGAACAAAGAGAGTTTCAGTATGGTGTCGCGTCCGCGCTGGCTTATGCTTGCCAGATAAAGCGGTCGCGCCCTTCCCGTTTGGCTGTGTAGAGTTGGGCATCGGCCGCGTTGATGAGCGATTCGAGATCGCTGGCCTTTTGCTCGGCCATGCCGATGGAAACTGAAATGGCTATGCTGAGCGCGCCGATCTGCACTGGTTTTGAACTAACGGAAGTGCGAAAATTTTCAAGCCTTCGGGCAAAGTCGTTTTTATCCATGCTCGGCGCGACCACGCAAAACTCTTCGCCGCCGTAGCGTCCGCATATGTAGGGCTCGGGAAATTCGTCGCGCAGCATGCCGCCAAGCTGCCGCAGGGCGATATCGCCCGCTAGGTGCCCGTAACGGTCATTGACCTGCTTGAAATAATCCACATCAATCATGGCGGCGGCCAGGGGCCGACGCTCTTTTCTTGCCTCGGCCACAGCCTCTTGCGCCTCAGAGAAAAACTGACGGCGCACCAGCAGGTTGGTGAGGGCATCGCGCTCTGCAAGGGCGCGGTTTTTGCGGATAAGATCCTGAATGTCAAGATTCATGGAAATACGGCACAAAAGTTCCTCAAAGGAGGATGTCTTGAACACGTAATCGTTGGCACCTGAACGCAGAAATTGCGCTCCCGCGTCCGTACCCACAGAAATGACAATGATGGACAGCTCGTCCATGGTGTGGGTTTTGCGGATGGCGGCGGTGAGCTTGATGCCGTCCATGCCGGGCATGTAGTGGTCTGCCAGCACAACGCGTATGGCGGGATGCTCCTTGAGGATTTGCAGGGCTTCCAGGCCGTTGCTTGCCGTGTAAGCCGTGATGCGCTGACGCCGCAGCAACTCGGATACCTGCATACACCAGAGGTTGGAATCGTCCACAATCAGGGCTTCAACGCCGCTGTTGGCGCGCAGGCGGCTCACCACGCGCATGAGGTACATCATGTCATCGGGGGTACGCTTGACGATATAGTCGGTAACACCCTGCAGCATGAGGCGTTTATAGATGTCTTCGTCAAAATGGGCGCTGACAACCACCACGGGGATGTTCCAGGCAAGGATGGCAGGGACAATTTCGCCGTTGGGAGCATCGGGCAGGTTGAGGTCGCAAAGAGCGAGAAAGTACTGCGAAGGATTGTCCTCCAGCAGTTTCAAGGCCTGCTGGCGGTTCTCGGCGCATTCGTAAGAAAGCCCCAATTGTTCCTTGAGATTGTGCGCCATAAAGCGCGCTGTTGTCCGGCTGTCTTCAACGATGAGAACTTTCTGCATGTTTGCTTCCGCATGGGGGATTGGTTTGGGGCAGGATAAAAAAATTGCGCCGTGCAAGAGTGCGGAACCTGCGCGGCGGCTGTGAATTTTAATCGTATTGATTTTTGCTCTTGCAGTCAAAAGAGATAAAGGCTTTTGCGTGTTATATTTGCAGGACGCTCACTGCACAGCATAGTCGGCGAAACAGCGGGCCAAGGCAGCTGGAACGATTGCCTGCCGCAGTTCTGCTCACGATAGCACGCAACATGGTCTGCGCGAAGGGATTTGCCCTTTTGCACGGGCACAGAATCGCGTTGTCAATTGTAGGCGCATTGCCGCAATGTATGTGGCTTGCATGGGGCGTATGCCTTCACGCTATTGCCCCTTTTGCGTGGGGGGGGCGGCGCGGCCTTGGCATTCACGCGGCAAAAAGGTAGCAATGCCCATGTCCCCATCAATATTGCTCGCCATTCTCTTTGCCGCATTTCTGCACGCGCTTTGGAATATTATTGTCAAAAGCGGTGAGAACAAGCTGTTTGAAACTGGATTGAACGCCTTTGGCGCTTGCGTGGGCGCGTTGTGCCTGTTGCCTTTTTTGCCGTCTCTGCCGCAGGCTGCGTGGCCTTACCTTGGCATGTCGTGCCTGTGCCATCTTGGGTATTACATCTGCATTTCTGCCGCATATGAGCGGGTAGACATGTCTTTTGCCTACACCATAATGCGCGGATGCGCGCCCTTGCTCACCTCGCTGGCCCTGCTGGCCTTTGGCGTGAACATGTCTGTGGGCGCATGGTGCGGCGTGCTTACGCTTTGCGCGGGGATTCTGTGCCTTGCCACGGACAATATGCGCCGAGGCTATGGCTGGAGCGAAGTTTTTATTTCGCTTCGCACGTCATGCGTCATTATGGGGTACACGCTGGCGGACGGCCTTGGTGCGCGCGAAAGCGGCAACGCTGCCACTTACACCACCTGGATTTTTTTGATCAACGCGCTCCCCGTACATGTTTACATCCTGTGGCGGCATGGCTGGAGCTACGTAAGCTATGCCCGTAAGCGGCTCGCTGTCGGCACGTTTGGCGGGTTTGCGAGCATGGGGTCATACGGCATTGCCCTGTGGGCCATGACCCTTGCGCCTATCGCTGTTGTAGCGGCCCTGCGCGAGACCTCGGTGATCTTTGGCATGCTGCTGGCCATGTGGCTGCTGCACGAGCGCTTTACGCCCTTGCGCGGATTTTCTGTGCTGCTGGTTGTTGGTGGCGCCGCACTGCTCAAGCTGGCTTGACCAGCGGGTTGCAGGCAGGCTCGGTGATCATGACGGTTATTATGTGAGCCAGCCTTGGCTGAAGGCGGGCATGTCCAGCCCGTGCGGCGTTAGTTTTGCCACTGGGCAAGGCGTCAACCCCGTGTGGAGACCACGGGTACGTCCCGGCTTGATAGACCCTCGCGGTCTGTTGCTGGCAGGCAACAAGAAAGGGCGCTCCCTTGCGGGAACGCCCTTTTGTATTTTGAAGCAGAAACAGACTAGCTGTTTTCGCTTTCTTCAAACTTCTGCTTGAGCAGGTCGCCCAGGCTCTGACCGGCTTCTTGCGGGCCGGAATGGAATTCCTTGGGCTTGCGGCGTTCTTCTTCGTCCTTGATCTGCTTGATGGACAGGCCCAGACGGCGCTCTTCAGCGCTGACATGGATGACCTTGGCCTGGATTTCCTGGCC
>NZ_DASQOG010000072.1:0-38509 GCF_035644575.1 Desulfovibrio sp.
GGCGGTAAAGTCGTTGAGCATGGCCGGGGTCATGAACGGGGCAATGGTGGTGGCCCCCATGTAGATGAGCGCCAGAATAATAAACTGCGGCACGGCGATAAGGCTTACGGAAAAGCCCATGAAGGAGCCGAAAACCACGCCGGTAAACATGTCCAGCGCGGCCTTGGTCAGCAGGATGTCGGGCTTGCCGGTGAGGCCTTCATGAAAGGCCCCCAAAAAGCCCATGCTGCCAAAGCAGAATGCCGCCACTAAGGTTATGACCATCAGGGAAAAGTTTTCGTCGCCCATGCGCTTGCTCTTAAGCAGGCCAAAAATGGCCCGCAGGAACTTTTGCAGCAGGGCCTCAGCATACATGATTTCGCCCACCATGGTGCCGAGAATGAGCGAAATCGTCACGGCGGGCAGTGCTGCGGCCTTACCCACAAGGGTTGCGCCCAGACACAGGGTTATGACGCCAAAGATGGAAGGCAGCGCTTTTTTAAGCCGTTCAGGAAAAACATCGGCAAAAATAACGCCGATGATGCCGCCGATGAATAGTCCGCCACTGTTCACAATGGGCCCGATCATATGCGTACTCCGCGTGCTGGCATAGAAATCGTTCTGAAAGGCGGACAGGAAAGATGGATCTGTAGGCCGGGTGAATCGATGTGGTGATGCCAAGTTTGTCGCCCCGAAAACCACAGGGCGCGCGGGCGCGGGGCTGCCAGCGTGCCGGAAGCGTCATCAATAGAATGTTCTGATGTGCGGTTTGGGTAACACAAGGCATTTAGGTTGACAATAATCCCCCGGCTGGGGTGAAAATCAGAAACAGAAGGGGTAAACATGATTGTCAGAACATGGCACGGTTGCGTGCCGGAGGCTATGGGCGACGCCTTTGCCGAGCATTTGCGCAAAACAGGTGAAGACCACGCCAAAAGCGTTGACGGCAATCTGGGCGTTGCGGTCAAGCGCATGGCTTTTCGCGGCTGGGAGCATTTTTTCTTTGCCACATGGTGGGATTCGCTGGAGGCCATAAAGGCCTTTGCGGGCGAAAATTACCAGCTTGCGGTGCACTATCCCGATGACGAACGCTTTGAGCTGGTGGCAGACCCCTACGTGTTCCACCACGAGGTAGATCAGCTTACGCCCCTGTAAACGCAATTCTGCGCGCAGTATGGAGACGCCGTGATATACGCGCTCATTGGTCTATGCGGCATTGTGGCGGGGGCCGTCAGCGGGGTGGTGGGCACCGGATCGTCCATAATCCTGCTGCCGGTGCTGAGTCTGGCTTTTGGCCCCAAGGCCGCCATCCCCATCATGGCTGTTGCCTCCATTGCGGGCAATGCCTCGCGGGTGGTGGCCTGGCGGCGGCAGATAAGCCTCAGGGCCTTTGTCTGTTATTCGGTAACTGCCGTGCCTGCGGCGGTTTTGGGTGTGCGGACGCTCTGGATCATGCCTGCGGAAATTTCCAATTTGTGCATCGGCCTGTTCTTTTTTGCGCTCATCGGCCTGCGCCGGGCCAGCAGAACGCGCAGCATGCGCCTTGGCCCCCGGCAGATGGCCCTGGCGGGCGGCCTTGTGGGGTATCTGACCGGGGTGGTGTATTCAACCGGCCCGTTGACCATTCCCATCTTTGCCGGTTTTGGCCTCGCCAAGGGCGCGCTGCTTGCCACCGAGGCGGCGGCGTCCATTGCCGTGTACCTTGCCAAGGCTCTGGCCTTCGGGGCCGTGGGCGGACTGCCCCTGCCAGTGCTCTGCAATGGTCTTGTGGTTGGGGCGGCGCTGGCTGCTGGCACGTTTCTGGGCAAGCGTTTTGTGCTTGGCATGTCTGAAGCGACCTTCCGCCTGCTTATTGATGCCATGCTTGCCTGCGCGGGCCTTGTGATGACTGGCAGCGCGCTGCTGGAGTAGAGCTGAATCGGCGCGGAAACGGAATTTGCGCCCTCTTCACAAAAGCCTGCATGAGGCATAACAGACCCTGAGAGAACTGGCGCGGCGGCAGAATTGTAGAGAGCAAGGCCCGGCGCCGTATATGCGGAACAGCAACAAACAGGGATCAGACTCATGGCACAGCATTACATGAAATACGGCGACAGGGAATTTTCTGTGGAGCTTGGCAACGGCCTCATAGCGGCGGAGCTGCATTCCAACGCGGTTGCGCTGCCCGCAAAGAGCGCGCTGGAGCATATTAACGAAGCTCTGGATAATCCCATTGGTTCGCCCCGGCTTGAGGAACTGCTCAAACCCGGTCAGACGGTGTGTATTGTCGTGCCAGATTCCACGCGCCTGTGGCAGTCGCCCAATGTTTATGTCCCTGCTGTGGTGGTCCGTCTGAACAAATGCGGCATCCGCGATGCGGACATCCGTATCCTCACGGCCACAGGCACGCACCGTCCCATGACGCGCGAGGAGCATATCGCCATTGTTTCCGAGGATATTTACAACCGTATTCAGGTTATTGACCACAAGTGCCGGGATGCGGCGGATATGGTCAAGGCGGGCGTGACCAGCAACGGCACAGAGGTGTGGTTTAACCGCTTTGCCATGGAGTGCGACCATATCATCCTGACCGGCGGCGTGGTGTACCACTTTCTGGCCGGGTACGGCGGCGGCCCCAAGTATCTGCTGCCCGGCATCGCCAGCTACGAGACCATCCAGCGGCATCACAATCTGGCCCTGAACAAGGGCTTCGGCAGCGGCACCAATGCGGCGGTGCGCAGCGCCAATATGGAAACCAGCAATATTTTTCACGCCGATCTTGAAGAGGCCGCCCTGCTGGCCAAGCCCAGCTTTTTGCTCAACGTGGTGGTGGACGACAATTACAACATAATCAAGGCCGTGGCTGGCGACATGGTGCAGGCCCACCGCGAGGCCTGCGCGCTGGTTGACGCCATCGACGGCGTCAACGTGGGCGAACGCACGCCCCTGGTCATCGCCAGCGCGGGCGGCGCGCCCAAGGACATCAATTTTTACCAGACCATCAAGACCCTGGCCAACGCCCTTGCGGTGGTGAGCGAGGGCGGCACCATCATCATTCTGTCAGCCTGCACAGAGGGCTTTGGCAGCCCGGATACCCAGCACCAGATCTGCGATTTTGACAATATGGACGCGCGCGAAAAAGACCTGCGCGAGAATTTTTCCATAGGCAGCTATGTGGGCTTTCTGTTTGCGGAGTCGGCGGAAAAGCACAACCTCATCATGGTCAGCTCCATGAATGCCGCAGACTTTGCCAAAACAAAAATCCACATCACCACAACGCTGGATGAAGCCCTTGCGCTGGCAAAAAAGCTGAACGGCGGCAGAGACCTGCGGGCAACCCTGCTGCCCCACGGAGCCAATACCCTGCCCAAGCTCCACGCGGGCAAAAACTAGAGCATGTAACGTTTGAAATACTCACTTAGGGCAAGCAAAACCAGCCCTAATGTTTTGCGTGGTCTGATAGACTGATCACAGCGCATCGGGCGTGAAGACGATTGGATTGTCTTCACGCCCGATGTTTTTGTAAAAGCAACACCGCCCCTCATGCCTGTGCACGCGGGCATCGGCGAATGGCTTGGACAAATGTAGAAAATGCGATATGTCCCAGCTATGTGCTTCATGGGGGGGGTATGCGCTTTATCTATAATTTTTGTACAGACGCTTCGTTCAATCTGGCGGCAGAGGAATGGCTGCTGCGCAATAGCGAAACCGACATCTTTATGCTCTGGCGTAATGCGGCTTCTGTTATTGTGGGGCGAAACCAGAACTCCCACTCCGAAATCAACGCCGATTATGTGCAGCAGCATGCCATCCCCGTTGTGCGCAGGCTTACCGGCGGGGGTGCGGTTTTTCATGATCTGGGGAATATCAATTTTACCTTCATCAGCCTGAACAACCATTCGGGGCTGCTGGACTTCAAGCGCTTTGCCACGCCCATCACCGAAGCGCTCAATGCCCTTGGCGTTCCCTGTGAATTCAATGGCCGTAACGACATGGTCGTTGGGGAAAGCAAGATATCCGGCAACGCGCAGCACATGCACCGCGACCGCCTGCTGCACCACGGCACCCTGCTGTATTCTGCCAACCTGGATTCTGTCTGCGCCGCCCTCAAGCCCAGCCCCGCAAAATACATTGATAAATCTGTCAAAAGCGTGCGCGGGCGCGTGGGCAATATTGTGGATTTTTTGCCCCAGCCCTTGCCCATTGAGGAATTCATAAACTACCTCATGCGCTTTGTGGCCGGGGAGGATTCTACAAGGCAGACTGCCTTGAGCGCGGAAGAAATAAGCGCCATCGAGGCTCTGGCAGAAGAACGTTACCGTTCCTGGTACTGGAATTTTGGCTATTCACCCAACTACGCCTTTGAGCGCAGCACAAAGACCCCTGGCGGCGTGCTTGACGTACACATGGATGTGCGTGACGGCATAATCGCCGATATACGTCTGTTCGGCGACTATTTTGGCGTTCGGGATGTGACGGAACTTGAAGACATGCTCTGCGGGTGCAGGCACGAACGTGAGGCTCTGGAACGTCGGCTGGCTCTGGTGCACATTGACGCATTCATTCAGGGCATTGGCGATCGCATGTTTCTGGACTGTCTTTTTTAGCCAGCGAACAGCGGGTAAAAGGTTCAACCTTTTGCTCGCAGCTCTGTTTTTATGTTTAATTGATTTATATATATTTATTTACTTTATTTTTCGGGATTTTCCCCATATTTTCTGTTTGCCCATATGCGCTCCAGCAGCGTGTTGCAGGTCTGCTTGGCAGGGTGATCCTCTGCGCGTGGTCTGATTCTGCGGGCTGATGCGCTCTTTTGAAAATTTTCCTGACTTGCGCGAGACGTTTGGATGTGGCAATGCTTAACATCTGGTGCCAAAAACAACTTGGCGTTGGCACCATGCAGACGGCAAGCAAGTATCAACTACAAGCTGGCAACGCACACAATGGGGGCATTACAATGAGCGCTTCTACCAGAGACCTTGTTGGTATAATCATCAATCGCACCTCCCGCACATGGCGTACCAAGCTTGACGAGCGTCTTTCCCATCTGGGGCTGACCCAGGCGCGCTGGCTGGTGCTCATGCACCTGTCGCGGATGGACGGCAAGGCCCTGCAAAAGGACCTGGCCGTTTCTGTGGGAGTGGAAGGCCCCACCCTGGTGCGGGTGCTGGACGGCCTTGAACGCATGGGCCTTGTGGAACGTGTGGGCGTGGAGGGCGACAGGCGCGCCAGACGCATTTGTCTGACCCCCAAGGCTGACAGCGTCATCAACGATATTCTGAACATTGGCACAAAACTGCGGGCTGAAGCCCTGACGGGCATATCCGATGCAGATCTTGAAGTTTTTTACCGTGTAATGGAAGTCATCCTGGCCAATTTGCTGGCCCCATCTGCAAAGTAGCGATTTGCGCGTCTTTGCGGCGGAGTTTTTTTATCTCCGGCCAATGGGGATGGCGCAGGCGTCATGCTGGTTTGCTCAGGGCCTGCGCAACAGATGGGGCAGGGCCGTTGCGCAGAAAATGCCGCCCAGAATGGCAAGGGCGCTCACCAGCAGACGCAGCCCCAGAGTTTCATCCATAAGCATGGCGCCGCCAAGGGCGGTGATGAGCGGTACGCTCAACTGCACCACCGCTGCTGAAGGTACAGTGAGCCAGCGCAAAACCGCATACCAGAGCACATAGCCAAGGGCGGATGCCAGCGCCCCGGCTGCCAGGGCGCAGACAACGCCTGCCCATGGCCATGCGGCAGGCATTCCCGCATGGTCAAAGGCCATGGCCCATGCCAGCAGTGCTAGAGCTAGTGGGACGCAGCGGATAAAATTGCCAGCCGTGGCCGCAGCGGCATTGTCGCCCCCCCTGCCATAGATCGTGTAGGCCGCCCAGCACAGGCCAGAGCCGAAAATGACCGTAGCCGCCCCTGCTGGCGGCGCATCAAGCCCCGGAAGCAGCAGATAGACAAGCCCTGCCATGGCAAGCCCTATGCCCAGGCTCTGGGCCTTGCCGGGATGTTGCCCCAGCCGCAGCCCGGCTACAAGCATACCAGCCTGCACGGCCACGGCTATGACCAGCGCGCCCGCCGCAGCGGAAATCCGTACATAAGCCCAGGAAAAGCAGGCCATATAGCCAAACAGGGCCAGCGCCGCGCCCCAGCTGCCAGCACGCAGCGGTTTGCCGCCGCGCCGCATCTGGAGCAGCCAGAGCATGGCAGCGGCAGAAATGGCCCTCAGGGCCGTATATACAGAGGGATTCAGGGGATGAGCGTTTTGCCCTTCGGCCAGAGCAAAGCGGCAGAGCAGGGAGTTGGCGGCAAAGAGGACCATGACCAAGGTCGTCAAAACCGCCACCACCAAGGGGGAGGCATGCGTTTTGACTGTCGCGTTGCCAGGCCAGCCGTCCACACGCATCAGTCAATCCGCCGTGCGCCCTGCAACTTGCGGAACACCGTACTGCGGTTGATCTGGAACAGTTCCGCCACGCGCTGCACAGAGCCGTGCACTTCAATGGCCTTGAGCAGAAAATCCCGCTCCATTTCGGCCATGATGTCGCGCAGGGGGCGGCGGGCGGCGAGGATATCCTCGCTATAGCACGAGGCTTCGCGAGGTGCGCCGGATATCTGCGGCGGCAGGTCGCGCGGGGAAATCAGCGGCCCGCTGAGCGTGATGACCAGACTGTGCACAAGGTTTTGCAGCTCGCGCACGTTGCCGGGCCAGGAGTAGGCCGTCATGATGTCCAGGGTCACGTCCATAAAGGCCATGGCCTTGTGGTATTTGGCCGTGTACTGGGCAAGGTAGTGTTCTGCCAGGGGGCGCACGTCTTCCTGCCTTTCGCGCAGGGGAGGAATGCGCACCGTGGCCACATTGAGTCGGTAGTACAGGTCGCGGCGGAAGGTTCCTGCCTCCACGCTTTCGGCCAGATCGCGGTTGGTGGCGGCAATGATACGCACGTCCACCTTGCGCGGGCTGGAAGCGCCCACACGCATGATTTCTCCGTCCTGGAGCACGCGCAAGAGCCGCGTCTGCATGGAAAGCGGCAATTCGCCCACTTCGTCCAGAAAAATCGTGCTGCCATCGGCAATTTCAAAATACCCGGCCTTGCCCTTGTTGGAAGCACCCGTAAACGCCCCCGGCATGTAGCCGAACAGTTCGGATTCCGTGAGTGATTCTGAAATGCCGCCGCAGTCGACCTTGAGCAGGATTTTATCGTTGCGGGCCGACTGGGAGTGGGTGTAGCGGGCAAATACGTCCTTGCCCGCGCCGGTTTCGCCCAGAATGAGCACGGTCGCGTCCGTGTCCGCAAAGCGGCGCAGCAGGGAAACCACATCGCCCATGGCCCGGCTGGCATACACAGGCTCGCGCGATTTTGCCGCGCCCTGCGCAATGTAGGCCAACTGATCGTTGATCTGGTCAATAAGCTTGCACTGCCCGGCCACCTGATCCTGTAATTGCGCCAACAGGGTGACATCGCGCGCAAATGTGACCACAAGACACAGGTCACCCTTGGCGTCAAAAACGGGAAAGCCCGTAAGCACGAGCTTTTTGCCGTTTTTGAGCTGCTGCACATGGGTGGTGGGCCTGCCCGTGCGCACTATTTCCGGGTTCAGAATGCAGTCAAACGTGCCTTCCTGTACCAGATCGCGCACATTTTTGCCGCGTATCTGTTCCTGGGTCAGCCCGGTCAGCTGCTCGTACATGCGGTTAACCTGCAGGCTGGTGCCAGCGGCGTCACTTATAAAGACGCCTTCAGGCAGGGCATCGAGGATGCGCTCCACATGTTTTGATAGAAGCTCGGAAGATCTGCATGCCATAGGTCAATTGGGGGGGTAAGTGGTTATCAGTGCGGTACGCGGAGCCGATCGCCCAGGATGGCCTGCGCCACAGCCTGAAGCCTGTTCATGTGCTCTGTTTCCAGCTTTACGTCACCCATGGGCACGGGTCTGTCGAGAAACTGGTATTTTTGCGTACCAAGGCGATGGTAGGGCAGCATTTCGTATTCCACCCGCTCAAAAGGCTTGAGGAATCCGGCAATGGCGGCAATGGCCTCTTCGCTGTCGTTAAAGCCGGGGATAACCGGCGTGCGTGCCAGTATGGGCAGAGCAGGAAATTCTTCTGCAAGAATGCGGAAGTTTTCGAGGATATGCCTGTTGGGCAGGCCTGTCTGCGCTTCATGCACGGCGCTGTCCATATGTTTGATGTCAAACAGCACGTAATTGAGGAATGGCGCGGCCTCGCGGATGGTCTCTGGCGAAACCATGCCGCAGGTTTCAACGGCGGTCTTGATGCGCCGGGTGCGCGCCTCGCGCAGCAGGGCCACAGCAAATTCACCCTGCAACAGGGGTTCGCCGCCCGAAAGGGTCAGGCCTCCGCCAGAGCGGGCGTAGAAGGCCATGTCCTGCTCAACCACTTGCAGCACATCATCCACTGTACGCTTTTTGCCGTAAACCAGCAAACCCTGGGCGGGGCATGCCGCAGCGCAGGGCATATGGCATTCGGTGCAGTGGCTGCGGTTTATGTTCAGCTTGTCGTCTTCGCCAAGCGTTATGGAACCGTGCGGACAGGCCACAATGCAGTGCCCGCACTTGGAAACCCCCAGGCAGCGGCCCGCGTTAAAGGCCAGCTCCGGTTCGCGTTGCTGCGATTCGGGGTTGCTGCACCAGCGGCAGGAAAGGGCGCAGCCCTTGAGAAAGACAATGGTTCTTATGCCGGGGCCGTCATGAACCGAATACTTCTGTACGTTAAAAACCATGCCTTGCCGTTGGCTGTCATCCAGACACATAAGACCATCCTTTTATAAAAAACGGGCGCGGCCGAACCTTTCGGCCAGTCGCGCCCGTGGATTTGTTACATCGCGTCGTGTTCAGTACGGGCAATCAGGTCGTTCTGCAGGTCGGGCGACAGGTCCACAAAGTAGGCGCTGTACCCGGCAATGCGCACGATGAGGCTGCGGTACTTCTGCGGGTCTTTCTGCGCGGCCACCAGGGTCTGCTTGTTCACCACGTTGAACTGCACATGCCAGAGCTTGAGGTCGCAGAAGGTGCGGATAAAGGACACCAGCTTTTCGGTACCCTGTTCGCCTTCCACGCACTTGGGCGTGAACTTGATGTTCAGCATGCGGGCGGCGCGGTCGCGCATGCCCATGTTCTTGGTCTGGTAGTTGGAGAGCAGCACGGCGGTGGGGCCGTTGACGTCCGCACCGTGCGAGGCCGAGGAGCCGTCGGAAAGCGGGAAGCCGTCGGTACGGCCGTTGGGCGTGGCGGAAACGACCTTGCCGAAGGGCACGTGCGAGGTAAAGGGCACGTAGCGCACATCGTTGTGGATGCCCAGTTCCTTCATGGAGTACTTGCCGCCGTATTCCACGGAAATCCTGTCGATTTCGCGGCCAATGGCGTCGGCATATTCATCGTTGTTGCCGTAGCAGGGGGCGGAACGCAGCAGGGCGCGCACGTCGTCGTAGCCTTCAAAGTTGGCGTCGATGGCGGCCAGCAGCTTGTCCATGGTCAGCTTCTTTTCTTCAAACACAAGCTTTTTCACGGCGGCCAGCGAGTCCACAACAGTGCCAAGGCCCATGTATTCGAAGTAGCCCAGGTTGATGCCTTCAGGAATCTGTTCCTGATGCAGGTCAATGCAGTGCTTCATGCACAGGTCGTGCATGGCCGAACCCATGGGCTGGGCAAAGTGCTGGGCGCGCAGCTTGTTGATGATGTACTGCTGGGTAAAAGCCGTTTTGAGGAACAGCAGGTGCTGCTGCACATAGGCGTTCCAGAATTCGTCCCAGGTCTTGAAGTTGCGCGGGTCGCCGGTTTCTGCGCCCAGCAGCTGGTCGCCAAACTTCTTCATGCGGCCATTACGCAGCACCATTTCCACGGCAGCGGCAAAGTTGATGTACGCGCCGCCCGAGGTATAGGTGTCGCGGTTGGGCATGCGGGCTTCGGTGCAGCCGGAAACCGCGTAGTCCAGGGCTTCTTCAAAGGTTGCGCCCTTGGAAACGTAGAGGGGCACGATTTCTTCGTCATTGATAAGCTTGGGGAAGCCGGAGCCGTACTTGATGGTTTCGGCCACGTCCCACAGGTAACGTTCGGGCGCGCGGGAATGGATGCGGGCCGCGAGGTCGGGGTAGTGCAGCGGGAATTCGCGCTTGGACTTAAGGATCAGGTAGGTCAGCGCGTTGCTGGCGTCGCGTCCGTCGGTGGTCTGGCCGCCAACGGTCACGGCTTCCCAGTGGGCATAACCTTCGTTGAAAGCTCCGCCAGTGGGCGAAATGTACATGTCGATGAATTCGGCCATGCCCACCCACATGCATTCCAGCAATTCCATGGCCTGGGCGTCGTTGAGCTTACCCTCGGCGCGGTCTTTGGCGTAGAAGGGGAAGAAGTACTGGTCCATGCGGCCATTGGAAATGGTGGTGCCGGTCTTCTGCTCGATGCGCGAGAACATCTGGGTGAACCACTGGCTCTGGCAGGCTTCCCAGAAGTCGCGGGCGGGTTCGCCGGGCACGTGGTCGGCATTGTCGGCCATGCGCAGCAGTTCGGCCTTGCGGGTGGGGTTGGTTTCCTTGGCTGCCATCTCGCGGGCGAGCACGGCGTGGCGCTTGGCCCACAGCACGATGGCATCGCACACGATGACAACGGCTTCAAGGAAGGGGCGCTTTTCGCAGGCGTCCTTGCAGCTCAGGGGATCAAGGGCGTCCAGCTTTTCCTGGGCTTCTTTCTTGATGCTGTTGAAACCGCGTTTCAGGATCTTTTCAAAATCGTGCACCCACTGGATGGACGAGCGGAAGGACGAGGTTTCATTGACGATAAAGCGCGAGATGAGCCCCATGGGGTCATCATAGGTCAGCTTGTGCACTTCGGCGGGCAGAGCTGCGTTGAGGGCTTCATGGTAGGTCTTGCCCTTCCAGTACGGCGCAATTTCTTCAATAACGCGTTTGGCGTCTTCAGGTGTGATCGTGGCGGGCGAGGTCTTGCGGGTGGGCAGATCGCGCACGGCGATATCGAGAAAGTCGCCGTCCAGTTCGGGGTACAGGATGCCGTAACGGCCATCGCAACCGGCGCGGCCAAGCAGCAGCTGGTCTTCCTGCACATAGACAGTCATGTTTTTCGCAATATGCATGAGGGCCTTGGCCCAACGCAGCACCAGGGGCTGACCGTCTGTTTCCTGCATGGACTGGGTGAAGTACAGCGCGCGTTCGATGTCGATGCGCGGCTTCTGGCCTTCAAAGCGCTCCAGCAGCTTGAAAACGCGGGTGTGGGTTGTGCGGAATTTGTCTTCCCGGCCCTCGATCTTGTCGTACAAACGCTGTTCCTGGGGGGAGCGGCATTCGCAAGTGGTGGTGCTCATCACGATACTCCTGAAATATGAATATGTGGCGCGCGGGACAATGACAGCCGCCGCGCGGAGAACGCCGAAAGGTTGTGGCAATCCTCGTTTGCTTTCCCCTGTGCATGCGGCATGCCATAATATTTAACAATATGAAATTTTTAAATATTTTGAAATTTTTTTCCCGGCTACGTTTGCGAGTGCGGTTTTTAACAAGCCATAGTCGCAAATTTGCACCAGTCAGGAGGGCTTGGCGTTAATAAGGGCATTTATTGCGACGCAAACTTGCGACACAGCGTTTTGGAAGAACTATCCAGCTAGGGGTAACGTGACAAAAAGCAACATGATTTTATTTTCACAAGCGACCTTTTCAGCCCGTGGGAGAACGATTCCTGCTTGATGCAAATTTGCGACGCGGCTCTAAAACATACTAAAAAAATATGATATAAATAAAAATATTATGCTGATTTTATTGAATTTTGCGTGATGAATTGCTGATAATCAGACTTTGTGATCTGGCACACATCGTGCAAAACGAAAAATATCACAAGCCGCGTGGGTTGGAGGCGACCTGAACGGCTTAGAAATAGCAACGCCTGGAGAAGAGAGATGGGAAACCTTTTTGTTTCCTGCGCGGGAAGCCTGGTAGGGCAACCCGCGTGGATCTGGCAGACGCACTTGCCGCCAGCGCCGCATAACCCCCCAAGCGGGTTCAGGAGAACCGCATTATGAACGTTATTGACTTTCGCTTTCGCCCAAACACGCCAGAAATCATTAACGGCATCAAGAACAGCGCCATGTTCAAGGCGGCCTGCAAAGCCATTGGCTTTGACGCCCGCAAGCCCCAGCCTCTTGACGAGATTGTGGCAGATCTGAACAATCTTGGCGTGGAGCTTGGGGTCATAACCGGTCGTGACTGCGAAACCACTTACGGGTTTCCGGCCAACAACAACAGCGTGCTGGAGTTTTGCAGGGCTTATCCTGACAAGTTTGTGGGGTTCTGGGGCATTGATCCGCACAAAAAAATGGATGCGGTGCGCGAAATTGAGCGCGTGGTTGCCGATTACGGCATGAAGGGTATTGCCATTGACCCTTACCTTGCGCACATACCCGCTTCCGAGGCCAGGTTTTATCCGCTGTACACCAAGTGCTGCGAGCTGAATATTCCTGTGTTCATCACCATGGCTCCGCCGCCGCAGGTGCCGGGGGCCATTCTGGAATACGCAGACCCGCGCGATGTGGACAAGGTCGCCAGAGATTTTCCCGAGCTGACGCTCATCATGAGCCACGGCGGGTACCCCTTTGTAAACGAGGCCATCTACACCTGCCTGCGCAACGCCAATGTGTATATGGATATTTCGGAATACGAGCGCGCGCCCATGGTTGACGTGTACGTGCGCGCCATGAACGACCTCATCCCCGACAAAATACTTTTTGCCAGCGCCCATCCCTTTGTGGAGCTGGCTGATGCTCTTGATGCCTACAAGCACTTTGATCTTACTGAAGAAGCCCGCCGCAAGGTCATGTATGAAAACGCCCGCCGCGTGCTGGGCCTGTCATAGGAGAAAACACATGAGCAACGCTGTTGATAAAGCAACTGCCCAGGCAAACCTGCGCCGCGTAGTTATTTCTTCCCTGATGGGCGCGGTCATCGAATGGTATGACTTTTTCCTCTACGGCGTAGTCGCCGGGCTTGTGTTCAACAAACTGTTTTTCCCGTCCTTTTCGTCGGGCGTCGGTACCATCCTGGCATTTGCGACCTTTGCCGTGGGCTTTGTGGCCCGGCCCCTTGGCGGTTTTATCTTCGGGCATTTTGGCGACAAGATCGGCCGCAAAAAGATGCTCATTCTCACCCTTGAAATCATGGGCGTGGCCACAGTGCTTATTGGCTGCATTCCATCCTATGACAGCATCGGCATCTGGGCGCCCATTCTGCTGGTTACCTGCCGTATTGCCCAGGGCATTGGCCTTGGCGGCGAGTGGGGCGGTGCGGTGCTTATGGCCTTTGAATCGGCCCCTGCCCACAAGCGTGCGTTTTACGGCAGCCTGCCCCAGGTGGGTCTTTCCCTTGGTCTCATGCTGGCATCCGGCGTGATCGGCGTGCTTTCCTGGCTGCTGCCCGACGAAGCCTTTATCGCCTGGGGCTGGCGCGTGGCCTTTGTGCTGAGCGCCGTACTGGTGCTTGTTGGCGCGTACATCCGTACCTCCGTGCAGGAAACGCAGGACTTTTCCAGCGCCAAAAAGCATGTGGAAAAAATCCGCTACCCCATGATTGACGCCTTCAAACGTTACCCCAAGACCCTGATGGCCTGCGTGGGCGCGCGTTTTGTGGAAGGTATCGCTTTCAACGTATTTGGCGTGTTCTCCCTGACCTACCTTACAAATACCTGCGGCGTTAACCGTACCGTGGCCCTTATGGCCGTGGTGGTGGCATCTGCCGTCATGGCCTGCTTTATCCCCATGTGGGGCGCAATGGCTGACCGCGTGGGCAAAGGCCGCATTTTCGGCACGGCCGCACTGCTGCTGGGCATCACCTCCTTCCCCGTGTTCTGGGTGCTGCACAACTACGCCACCACCAACCTGTTCTTTGTGTATCTTGCCATCATCGTTCCCTTCGGTATCGTCTACGCTGCCGCTTACGCCAGCATGGCGAGCCTGTTCTCCGACAGCTTTGACGCCACGGTACGCTATTCAAGCATTTCCTTCGTGTACCAGTTCTCGGGCATCTTCGCCTCGGGCCTGACGCCCATGATCGCCACCATGCTGGTACAGGCCAATGGCTCGCAGCCCTGGTATCTGTGCGGTTATCTGCTTGCGGCCGGTGTTATCAGCACCATATCCACCATCTGGCTGGGCACCATACGTGAGCGTAACGACCTGTACCACACTGCGCCTGCCGGCAGCGCGGAAGAGCCCTCTGAATCTGCCGTGACCGACGCGGCTGTGTAACCTCTCTCGGACTAAACACTCTCCTCCCGCGTGACGGGGTCATATGCCGGATCCCGTCACGCTCCCGGCTTGCGCCTCCCGGCCCAGAACGGCAGGGCGGCGCTTTTGCAGCAGACAGGCTGGACGGAATTTGCAGCCACCGTTTAGCCAGTCGCTCTGCCGAAACTTTGCCGAATTGCGGGCGTGCGCCGGGCAAACCCTCGGCCCGGCGCACTGCCCATGCCCGCATCAATCATAAGGAGCCTTTATGCTTGTGGCGCTTGCGTTTTCGTCATTTCTGGTGGGCGCGCTTATTGGCGCAACAGGGGTGGGCGGCGTGCTGCTGATCCCGGCCATCATGTTTTTCGGCGGGCTTGGCACGCATGAGGCCATGGCAACGGCGCTGTTCAGCTTTCTGTTTGCGGGCATTGTGGCAACGGCGAGCTATCAGCGCTACGGCACCATTGACTGGCGGGTTACCCTGCCAGTGGTGGCGGGCAGCTTTTTGTCTGGTTATGCGGGGGCGTATGTGGGGGCGTATGTTCCGGCGCGCGGGCTCAACATTCTGTTGGCCTGCCTGATAATCTTTTCCAGCCTGTATTCCATGCTTCCGGTGCGCAAGGGCACGGGTATGGCACAGCGGCTCAGCCCAAGGGGCAATACGGCGCTGCTCTTTGGCATTGGCATCTTTACGGGATTTTTGTGCGGCATGACGGGGGCTGGCGGGGGCATTATTTCCGTGCCGGTCATGCTGCTGTTCAGTTATGCGCCCTTGCAGTGCATTGCCACAAGCCAGGTTTTGCAGATGGTCATTTCGGTTTCCGGCTCTGCAAGCAACATGAGCAACGGCTTTATTTCCTATTCCATGGTCTGGTGGGTCACGGCCTGCGAGCTTGTGGGCATAGCCGTAGGCGCGCACATTGCCCACCGTGTGCCAGTGAGCCTGCTCAAGCGTATGGTCAGCGGGCTTTGCATGGCCATAGGTCTGTTCATCGCATGGCGGGCGATAGGTTAGGCCAGCAGCCGCTACTCCTGCACTTCAGCCTTTCCAGTGATATCTGGTCACGGGCCTGCCGTGGCCGCCGTAGTCTTTTTCACTGCCCAGGCGGTCAGCCGCCGCAAGGTAGTCGAAATACTTTTTCAGCGATATGCGCGAAATGCCCGTCAGCGGTTCAATATCCTTGAGGCTGAACGGGCCGGAACAGCCTTGCAGCACCTGTATGATGTTTTGCAGGGTGGTGGCGTCTATGCCCTTTGGGGTATCTGCCGGAGGCTGGTCAGATTTTTTAATAAATATGCGCTTGTCCAGGATTTCTTGCGTGATGGGCACCTCGGGCGACGTGAGCAGCTGGCGCTTTTCGCGCAGTTGCTCAAGGGCGGCGCGGAACCTCTCAACCGTGAAGGGTTTGACAATATAGTCTGCAACGCCCATGCGCAGGGCGTTGAGAATGTCGTCGCTGTTCTGCGCGGCGGTTATCATGATGACGTCTGTATTGAAAAAACGGGTCTTGATGATGCGCAGCAGTTCCATGCCGGTCATGCCGGGCATGAACATGTCGAGCAGCACCAGATCAATATCTCCGGCGCGCAGCAGTTCCAGCGCGGCCTCGCCGGAGCTGGCCCTGCCTTCAAGGCAAAAGCCTTCTATTCCCTCAAGATACACTGCCGCCAGATCTGCCACCATGGGATCATCTTCAACGATGAGCACGCGGATCATTCCTGTTCTCCTTGCGCCAGCGCAGCCACAGGAACACGCACGGTAAAGGCCGTGCCGTGCCCCGGTTTTGCGTCGATTTCCACAGAGCCGTCCATTTCTTCCAGCGTAAGCAGCAGCATGTAAAGCCCGATGCCCCTGTTTGACCCCTTGGTGGAAAAGCCCTTGGTGAAGATTTTTTCCAGGTGTTCATCGGAAATGCCGCGCCCGGTGTCGGACACGCTGATAACAAGCTCGTCAGCCCCGCCAGCCTGGGCCGGAGTGTTTTCGATATTCAGGGTGATCCTTTTTTCTACAGCGTAGATGGTGGCTTCAAAGGCATTGTCAATGAGGTTGCCCACCACCGTGACCAAGGCATGCGAGCCCTTGGGCGAAAGCGGGGGGATCACGCCGCGCCCCTCAATCACCAGGGTCACGCCCATTTCATGGGCGCGGCTGTACTTGCTCTCCAGAAATCCCGCAACAATGGGATCCTTGACCAAGGCGGCAATGGCGGAGGTTTCCAGTTTTTTGCTGCCGATAATCTGCTCGAGGTAGGCATCAAGCTCCGCGTGACGGCCATTGCGCAACAGGCCTGAAATGACGTGCAGCTTGTTGAGGTATTCGTGCGAGCGCGAGCGCAGCGCCTCAACATAATTGCTGAGGCCGGTGAGGCGCTCGGCCTGGGCGCGCACGTCCGTCATGTCGCGAAAGGTCGCCACCGCGCCGATTATTTCTCCCTGCACCAGAATGGGCACGCGGTTGGTCAGCACCACGCAGCTGTTGATATTCTGCTCTTGGTCATACTCCGGCCTGCCTTCCCTGACCACGGCATCAAGGCGGGTGCCGGGGATGGCGCTCTGCACGGGCTGGCCCTCCAGCGGGCCGAAAACGCCCGCGGAGCGCAGGATTTTTTCGGCCATTTCGTTGACGAGCACCAGAGTGCCGTCCTTGTTCACGGCTATAATGCCCTCGCGGGTAGTGCGCAGTATGGCGTTGCGTTCTTCAAGCAGCCGGGCGATCTGGTGCGGTTCCAGCCCGAAAAGGATTTTTTTTATGGTGCGCGAAAGCAGCACCGCCAGCACAATGCCAATAACCAGCGAGAGCGCCAGTAGCCAGCCCAGAGGCCCGGTCAGGCGCGCCACGCCCGCCTCGATATCGCTGGACAAAATACCTGCGGAAGCCGCGCCCAGCTGATGGCCCTGCGCGTCAAAAATGGGCCGGAACGCCCGCAGCGAAAAGCCGAATGTGCCGCGCGCCGATGAAAGGTAGGACTGCCCTTCAAGGGCCTTGCCTTCATCGCCGCCCATGAAGTGCTGACCGATTTTGGCAAAGTCGGGGTGAAAAAGGCGAATACCCTGCATATCAATCAGCACGATAAATTTTACGTCCGAAGCCCGGGTGAGCGTTTCAAGAAAGGCGGTCATCTGCCTGTACGCCTCGGGCTGGCGGGTTCGCATGGCCTCCACCACCAGCGGCGATTCCGCCGCAAGCTGCGCCACGCTTGAAACGGTGTTTTCCGCATCTTCGTAGCCGTATTTGCTGATAAAATAGGAGCCAGCCAGGTGCCCGAGCAGCATGGGCGGGCAGAGCGCAAGGCTGACCATGACCACAAGCTTGACGAACAGGCTGGAATTTCTGATGGCGTGCAGCATGGCAAACCGATGAGGGCGGTCATGCTGGCGGGCAGACCGGATTGTGGCGGCGGCCTGTGTGGGCTCCGCCTGTGAGTGTGCGGCACAGTTGCGGCAGGCATGGGCTTGCCCGCCATGAACCATCATATCAGGTGCGTTGTGGGGCCGCAAATGGCGGCAAGCGCACAGAATATGGGTATTGCCGCCAGATTGGGAGTGCAGCCGCAACTGACAACATATTGCAAAATATCCCCAGAAGCCGCGCGGCCCTAGCACGCCAAGCCCAAACGTTCCACGGTCAAGTAAAAAATAGTGTGGAAAAATATCACCTGCGGAGTTAGGAATGGCAACCCCCCCGTGTATGCAGATTTTGGGAGCAGATTTTGGATGCTGTTGATTTGGTCATTGAGTTACTGAACCAGGAAACGAAGATGGAGCCGGGGATGAAAAAAATTGCAGTGTTACTTTTGGTAGCCGGGATGTTGTGCGCAGTGCCCGGGGGAGCAAGCGCCATTGATTTTTCGGCCAAGGGCCGCTGGGCTTATAATTTCAGCTACGGTCAGCACGGCAATTTTACCGAGGGTGGGGGCAGAACTGGCTACAGCACCGGTGAAGACGAATTTGAAGCCGCCCAGCAGGTTCGCCTGCAACTGGAGGCCAAGGCCTCTGAAAATCTTTCCGGCACAGTGCATTTTGAACTGGGTGGTTACAATCGCGGCATGATGCAGTACTGGGGCGCCAGCAACAGCGGCGGCTCGCTGGGCGCGGACGGCAACTGGGTCAAGGTCAAGAACGCTTTTCTCGACTGGACTGTGCCACAGACTGCCCTCAAGGTGCGTATGGGTATTCAGCCCATGCAGCTGCCCGACTACATCAACAACAGCCAGGTGCTGGCCGATGACGCGGCGGGCATCACCGCCTCCTACGCCTTTAACGAAAACGTGGGCGTGACCGCCTTCTGGGCGCGCCTCTTCAACGACAACACCACTGATGCAACCAACCGCAGCCCCGGCTACATGGACAACATGGATGCCGTGGGCCTTACCCTGCCCCTGACGTTTGACGGCGTAAACCTCACGCCTTGGGGCATGTATATGGGCATTGGCCCGGCCATCAACTACAACAACGTCAAAAATTCCCCGATCACCAGCTACGCCAGCGTAGCCTCTGCCGGTGGCCCCAAGGCCGGCCTGCTGCCCCTGTACGGCGGCTTCCACAAGAGCAAGCTCAGTGAATACGGCAATGCCGTGTGGATGGGCCTGCCCGGTCAGGTGACGTTGTTTGATCCTTTCCGCGTGTCGTGGGACGTTGTTTACGGTTCCGTGCAGTATGACGATGCCGCCATGAACCGCGCTGGCTGGCTGGCCTCCCTGCTGCTCGAATACAAGCTGGACTGGAGCACCCCTGGTCTCTACGGCTGGTATACCTCGGGTGATGATGACAATCCGGGCAACGGCTCCGAGCGCATGCCCAACATTCACCCCAACAACCCCAATGATTTTTCGGAATTCGCCTTCCACGGCGACCCCATTGTGGGACGCGACAGCATTGTGGGTAAATCCATGACAGGCACCTGGGGCATTGGCGCGCGGCTCAAGGATATGAGCTTTATCGACAACCTCAGCCACACCTTCCGCATCAATTACATAGGCGGCACCAACGACCCGGCGATCCTGAAAAAGATCAAAAACGCCACCGGAAGCTGGATGGCCCCCAACGACGGCACTGTTCCCGGGCGCGAGGGCCTGTACCTGACCCGCAACGACAGCCTTGTGGAATTTGGCCTGAGCACCAAGTACAAGATGTACGACAACTTCAGCATCTACGTGGAAACCAACTATGACGCGCTCTTCCTCGACAAGAGCGCATCCGTGTGGGGCAACAGCAAGATGAATGGCAAGAGCGATCGCAGCGCCGATGCCTGGAACACCGCCGTGACCTTTGTGTATCAGTTCTAGGCCGTTCGCGGTCAGCGCCTGACGCACAGCAAAAATAAAGCGCCCATGATTCCATGGGCGCTTTCGCTTTTATCGGGACGTGCAGACGGCAAAAGCTGTTCACTCGGCGGCGGTGCGGTCCCTGTCCATGAGCAGAACAGGCACAATGCCCAGCGCGGCGACCGCAGCCATGAGCAGGTAGACGGTTTCCATGCTCCACATGGAGGCAATGCCGCCAAACAGCACGGGCGTCAGCATGTTGATTATGCCGCGCCCGAAGGAATTGAGCGAGAAAATGGCATCGTAGACGGTTGCGCCGCGTACCGGCTCCGTGATGATGGTCTGTATGACGGGCACGGTCCCCTTGGTCACGATGCCGATGGCCAGGGATATAATCACCGTCAGTATGAGATTGTTTGACTGGAGCAGGGCGCAAAGCAGCAGGGCAAGAATAATGCCTGCAATAACAAATATTTTTCGGGTGCCGAAAATATCTATCAGGCGTCCGCAGGCCATCTTGCCCACAAAGGAACCGAGGGTGAAGCCAAGAGCGAACGAGCCGATGGTTTTGGCGTCTATGCCTTTTGCCACCAGCAGCAGTGGCAGAAAGGTAAAGATTCGGTCATTGCTGAAGGCATTGAGCATGCTGGCAAGCATGGCCAGAAAGACATCCCGGTTTTTCAGTATGCTGAATCCGGCAAAAGGATTGCGCCTCGGGCGCTCGGGAGGATTGGCCTCAGCGCCGGGCACTGGATCGGAAGCGGAATTGCCCGGTTGTGTGCTGCCATCTGCCGCCGGGGATTTTTTTACGGCGGTGCAGAATAGCCACAGGGCTGCGCACAGGGCCAGCACGCCATAGGCCAGGCAGACTGCCCGCCAACCCGGCATGGTTCCCACAGAGTATGCCGCCGCAAAGGCGGCAAAAGAGACCAGCGGGATACGCCCCACATCGCCAATGGCGGTAAAGTCGCTCATGACCCGCCCAAGACGTTGCCTTTCGGTGTTGGCCGTGATGTAGGAAAAAGAAATGTTATGAAAGGCGGCAAATCCCGCCATTGCCAGCACAAAGCACGCCCCGGCGGCAAGCATGCCGTCCGCAAAGGCCGCGCCCACATAGCCAAGCCCGGCCAGGCCTATGAGCAGGGTCACAGAACCGTAAAAGCCGAACCACCGCGAAAACAGGCCCGTGCCAAGGCCCACGGCAGTGCTCAGGGCCGCGCCCAGCGACACCACAAGGCCCACGTCCGTTTCTCCACTGCCGAGGGCCAGCGCCATAAAGGCCAGCACAACCGGAACGGAATCAAAAAGGCCGTCAATCAGGATGTGGTACAGATTCAGCATGATAAAGCGAGCGCGAGGTATCATGGGCAAGCTATACCGTTATGCCTGATGGGCGTCCAGTTGCCCGGCATGGGGGCAGTATGCAAAAAAGCTCCCCAAGGGCGGCCTCTGGGGAGCTTGCAATCTTGTGCGGGGATTACCTCAAGCTGTCTGGCTTTGCGCCTTCATGTCCTTTATGAGCTGATGCAATATCTGGGTCTGCTGCATGAGGTCGGATACCGCCGTGGAGGCCTGTTCCATTGCCTGCGCTGTTTCTGCGGAGATGGTGGCAATCTGCTCAACGGAACGGTTGATCTCCTCGCTGGTGGCGGACTGCTGCTCGCTGGCCGTGGCAATGGACTGAACCTGATCATTGACCTGATCCACAAAGCCGAGGATATTTTTCAGCGAGTCGCCGGAATGGGCGGAAAGGGCGGCGGCGTTTTCAATGGCCTTGACCACGGTTTCCACGCTGGAAATGTTTTTGCGCGTACCAGCCTGAATTTCGTTCACCGCGCGGCCCACATCCTGGGTTGCCGTCATGGTTTTTTCCGCAAGTTTGCGCACTTCATCGGCTACCACGGCAAAGCCGCGACCCGCATCACCCGCGCGCGCAGCCTCAATGGCGGCGTTAAGTGCAAGCAGGTTGGTCTGATCGGCTATGTCCGCAATGATGTTCATGACCTGCCCGATGCCGTCCGCCTGTTTGCCCAGCACGGCCATATCTTCGCGAATGGCAAGGGAGTGGGCGCGCACGTCTTCAATGCCTTTGACCGCTTTGTCCACAATGGCGGCACCGTCCTGAGCCTGGCCGCGCGTCTCGGTAGAGGCGCTGGCAGCCCGCTGGGAGTTTCTGGCGACCTCAAGCACGGTGGCGTTCATTTCTTCCATGGCCGTGGCGGTTTCCCGCACCCGGCCCGACTGCTCGTCCGCGCCCCGGCTGGACTGATCAACGCGCGCAGAAAGCTGCTCGGAGGCTGCGGTCACAACGCCTGCCACGCTCTCAAGCCTGTGAATTGTATCCACAAGTTTGTTGCGGTTTTCTTCCACTTTTTGTCTGGCTTCGTGCGCTTCTTCCGCCGCGCGGGTGGCCTTGGCGACTTCCTGCTCGGCAAGCTGGCTTTTTTCTTCCGCAAAAGAAATTTTGCGCTTCAGCTCCACAAGCATGGTGCTGAGGCTCGTTGCCAGCGTACCAAAGTCGTCCTTTCTCTGCATGGTCATTTCTGAATCAAGCGCGCCATCGCTGATGTTTTTTGCAAAACAGATGCACTCCCTGAGCGGCTTGATAATGCCCATGGCGATAGCCAGCGAGATCACCGTGATGAAGGCCAGACCGCAAATAAACATGGCGGTAAAGAAAATGCGTCCGGTTTCAACAACGCTGCGGCCCTCGTCCGAAACTTTTTTTGAGTAGTCATTCAGCAGGACTGCAAGCTTGTCCACCACGGCCCGGTGCTTTTGATAGGCAGGCGTAAGCTGCTGCAGACAGATGTTTTCTGCTTCCGTTTTATTGCCGGTCTGGAGCGCGGGTTTGAGCCTGGTTTCAAATATTTCAAAGATGGCTTTTCCGGTGGGATACAGTTCCTGATTGAGAATTTCCTTGATCTTGGGGTCAATGGCGCCGGAATGCCAGAATTCGTACTGTTGCTGAAATTCTTTTTTGTGCTGCGCAATAGAGCTGTAAATTTTTTCAAGGATTGCGGCATCGTTAGAGCTAACAGTTTGCAATGCATCAAGATATGTTTCAATCACATAGAGCGGCGGCGGCAAAATATCGGCAAGCAAATCCTTGCTGTTTTCTATGGATTGATATGTTGCAGAACCAATTGATGTTCTTGATATCGTATATGTTGAAATGACAAAAAGGGCAGTCATGCCCAAAAATACAGAAGCTATAAGAATGGTAAACTTTCTGGCAACAGAGATATTTTTCAGCATTGCCGTTCCCTCGCAGTTGTATAATAGAAATACTGATGTGATGCTTGGTTCTAAACGGACGTGCAGGGAAAAACAATAGGGCGAGCAGACCCTCGCCAGTATAATAGTACAAAAAAGTAATAATTGTCTGTTGGGCGCAAGGGCGTTGCCGCGAGATTGCCGGTCTATAGCAAGCTTATATGGGGAAGATTTATTGGACCGAGGGGAGGAGTTGCCAGAATCGACCGGAAGTTGCGCCGGTCTGAGCGGCATGATTCGGCAAACCGCCGTTCCGGCGCTCTGCCCGAGCGCCGGGGGATTCCGCATGCGATGCCAAAGCTGCGTACAGTGCGGTCAGCGGAATATATCGTGGGGGTTTACAGGGAGTATCCAGAATCTGCTTGCAGCAAAGCCCCTGTCTGAAACAGCGTGTCATGGCAAAGCAGCGCAGCTCCGACATAGAGCGGCGTTGCGGCCCGCGCGGCGGTTTCCAGCAAAAACTTGCCAGCCCAGCGGGCCAGATGACTGTTCAGAAAATTGCGGGCGACTTCCAGATGGTCCAATGCTTCCGCAGAATTTTGCCTGTCTGCGGCCCCGGCGGCCTCGTTAAGTACGCCGCCCAGAAAGGAAAGCTCCAGGCCGATGTGATCGTCCGGCTCATGCGCGGCGCGCGGGCTCACAAGGCCATACGCCGCATACGCGGCGCGCACGTCAAACATGGGGCCGTCAAAGAGCAGCCGGTCGCGGGTCGTCCACACAGATTCCCACAAGGGGATAGCCTGTCCAGGGTCCGCGTACAGGGCCGTGTAATCAGCGTTGAGGGCTGGCAGGGCCTCATCCGTGTAGCTGCGAAAGAAATCCGCAAGTAGGGCCAGCCCGCTGACGCCCTCTGGTGTTTCCGGCTGCATGGGCCAGTTTTCAAACAGGCGCTCTCTGGCCAGCAGATCAAGCAGTAAAGGGTCAGGGGCATGCAGAAAAATACGGCTGAAAAAATTGTACGCCAGGGCGCATGCGCCAAGAGTTTCTGTATTCATAGGTATGTTGCGGCCCGGAGGTTGTCCCCCGGGCCGATGGTGAAATGTTACAGGCCGATGCGCAGGTAGCTGCCGTAAAACATGAGTCGGGAAAGGACTTCCCCGGCGAGTACAAGGGCCAGCGCGCACAGGCTGGAACCGATCAGCGGCCTGTCGTGCCCGGCAAAAACCGTGCGGCACGCGCTCCATGCAAACAGAGCGCCGCCAAAGAAGACTAGCAGGATGCAGATCACCAGCATGCCCACGCCTGTTCCGGCGAGCATGTCCATGCCGCTGGCGCCGGTGCTGCCGACCACGCCCAGGGTAAGCATGCTCAGAGGAATGCTCACAAACTTGAGGGCAAGCCCCACAGTGGCGGCAAGACTGCCCATGCCCATGAGCCTGCCGGAGTTTGCATCCCCCATGCCGCCCGCGTCCTTCTCAAGGCTGTAGACCATGCCGCTGACCACAGCGCCTGTGAGCAACACGGTGCTGAAAAAGCCCAGCACGGTAGAAACCGTGTTCCAGACCGGGATGGTTTCAAGCAGATAGACCTTGGACATGATGCCCACGGTCACAAGGCCCATACACACCGTGACCAGAGCCAGCGGCGCCACTGAGGCGTTGTTTCTGCGCAGTACGGACAAAACCAGCAGGAGGCCGCTGAAGCAGCCCACAGAGGCTATTTCGCGGCTCAGCCACGAATGCCCGATGTTCAGCACGGTAAAGATGCTGTGCGAGGGCGTGCCCAGATGCGTAAGGGAAAGCAGCACCGCCACAAGCGACATTGCGCAGGCCACCGGGGTCTGCCAGCGCAGGCTTGCCGCCTTCACGCCAAAGCAAAGCCGCGCCGCCTCGGAAACCAGCACCATCCCCACAGCTGCCTGCACGAGGATGGTGAACATGACGAGACTCCATTCGCTGGATAGCATGGCTACACCTCCTCAGGGTTGCTGACTTTCCCGGCCTTGGAACCAGCCGGTTTGGCATTTTTGCCCAGGGTAATCACAAGATTCGGCTGGGTAATGCCGGGATCGGGCAAGGGCGCGATAACGTTGACCTCGCCGTATTTTGCAGCAAGCTCCTCATATTCGCCATAATCCAGCGCGCGGTTGGGGCAGGCCGCCACACAGGCCGGGGCCTTGCCTTCCTGCTGATAATCGCGGCAAAAATCGCACTTGGTCATTTTGCCGAGTTTGGCATCGTACTGGGGGGCGGAATAAGGACAGCCCCATTCACAATATCTGCACCCTACGCACTTGCTGTGGTCTACCGAAACAATGCCGTCCTTGCCCTTGTGCATGGCCGTGGTGGGGCAGGAACGCACGCAGATGGGGTTTTGGCAGTGGTTGCAGCCAATGGACAGATAGTAGCCGAAAATGTTCTGGGTATAGGTGCCGTCAGGGCGCGCGGTCCACTCGCCGCCAACGTATTCCGTAACGCGCCGCCACAGCACGCCCTCGGGCAGGTCATGCTTGTCCATGCAGGCGATCATGCAGGTTTTGCACCCGGTGCACCGTGAAGTGTCGATATGAAAGGCAGGTCTTTTGTACATGAAGCTTCTCCTTAGACCTTGACGACTTCAACAAGGTTGGTGTGCTGCGGGTTGCCCTTTGAAAGCGGACTGGGCCGCAAGGAAGTGAGCACGTTCACGCACCCGCCGTGATCCTGCCCTTTTGCATCCGGTTCGTACCACGCGCCCTGCGGCAGGCTGAGCACCCCGGGCATGATGCGCGGCGTGACCTTGACGGGAACAAATACCGTGCCCCGGTCGTTGAAGACCTTGGCAGTATCACCTGCCTTGAGGCCGCGTTTTTCGGCGTCCACCGGGTTGATCCACAATTCCTGCGGGGCCACCTTTTTCAGCCAGTCCACATTGCCGTAGGTGGAGTGTGTGCGCTGCTTGTAATGGTGCCCGATGAGCTGGAGCGGATACTTGCTCCTGAGCGGGTCGGAAACTCCTTCCCAGGTGGGCAGGTATTCCGGCAGGGCGGTGATGCGGTCCCCTTCGGGCAGTTCCCAGGTGTGGCCGATATCCCAGAGTTTCTTGCTGAAAATTTCCACCTTGCCCGTGGGGGTCTTGAGCGGATTGGCCTCGGGATTGTCGCGAAAGGCCTTGTACGGCACAACGGGCGGCTGGGGAGCCTTGCGCTTCAGCACGCCCATGCTGAAGGCTTCTTCTACCGTTGCGGGCAGTTCGGGGATTTTCTTGCGGGTGTCGTCATACAGCTTGCGCAGCCACGCATCGCGCGTGCGGCCTTCGGTATATTTGTCCTGAACGCCGAAACGCTCGGCGATGCCAGTGCAGATGTCGTAAATGGAGCGCGATTCAAAGAACGGCTCCACGGCCTTTTGGGCAAAGATGACGTACTGGAGCTGGGATGAAGATCCCTGCGGGATGATGTCGTCTTCTTCAAGGTTAAAGGTGCCCGGCAGCAGATAGTCCGCAAACTTGGCGCTGGGCGTAAGGAAGTTGTCAATGACCACCAGCGTTTCCAGCAGGGATTCATCCTTGAGGATGCGGCTGGTCTCGTTGGCGTCGGAGTGCTGGTTGATGATGGCGTTGCCCGCGTAGTTCCACATGAACTTGATGGGCACGTCCAGCTTGTCCGCGCCGCGCACGCCGTCCCGCAGGGCGGTCATTTCCGCGCCGCGCTTGATGGCTTCTGTCCACGAAAAGACGGAGATGGCTTTTTTGACCGGGTTGGTCAGGAAGGGGAAGACTGCAACGGGCAGGTTGGCGCTGCCTTCGCGCGCGCCCGTGCTGCCGCCTTGCAGGCCCATGTTGCCGGTGAGCATGGCCATCATGGTGATGGCCCGCGAGGTCTGCTCGCCATTGGCATGGCGTTGTGAAGCCCATCCCTGGCAGATATAGCAGGGCTTTGCGCCGCCGATTTCGCGCGCGAGGCTGATGATTTTGTCTTCCGGAATCCCGGTAATGGCTGAAGCCCAGCGAGGCGTTTTGGGGGTCTTGTCCTCACCCTGGCCGAGTATGTAGGCCTTGTAAGAATTACCTGCGGGGATGCCCTCCGGCAGGGAATCCTCGTCATAGCCCACGGTGCAGCGTTTCAGAAAATCGGTGTCCACCATGTTTTCCGAAATCAGCACATGGGCCATGCCGTTCACAAGGGCGGCGTCCGTGCCGGGGCGGATGGGAATCCACTCGTCGGCAACGGCGGCGGTATCGGTGTAGCGGGGGTCAATAACCACAATGCGGGCATTGCCCTTCTGCTTTGCCTGCATGAGGTCGTAAGTCATGCCGCCGCCGCTCATGCGCGTTTCTACGGGATTGTTGCCAAAAAAGACCGCAAGCTTGGTATTGGCAATGTCGCTCAGCGCATTGTTGCCCAGATATTCGCCGTACATGAAAGGCATGGCCTGGCTGATCTGGGAGGTGCTGTACGTGCCGTACATGTTCAGATAACCGCCAAGACAGTTCATCAGGCGCGCCAGCGGAGTATTGCCCGTGGGCCAGGAGATGGAAAGCGTGGCGCCGAGGTTGCCCGTGCCGTAGTTGATGTAGACGGCGTCGTTGCCGTAGTCGGCAATGGTCTTCTTCAGACGGGCGGAAATTTCGTCCAGAGCCTGCTCCCACGAAATGCGCTCAAATTTGCCTTCGCCGCGAGCGCCAACGCGCTTCATGGGGTACTTGAGCCGGTCGGGAGCGTACAGTCGGTGGCGCATGGAGCGGCCACGCAGACAGGCGCGGATTTCGTGCAGGCCGTATTCGCGGTCGCCCTGTGTGTCCGAATCAATGCGTGTAACCACGCCATCGGCGACATGGGCGCGCAACAGGCAGCGGCTGCCGCAGTTGACGTTGCACGATGTCCAAATGGTCTTTCCATCCTTGGCGGGCGCGCTCACAGCGTAGTTGAGGCCGTAGAACAGCCCGCCGCCTGCGGCCAGACCGCCCAGAGCGGCAACCCACTTGAGAACGCAGCGCCGCGTGATTTCACCGCCGGGCGCAGTTTCGGGGGGATTTTTCTTGCTCATATCTACTCTCAAGGTCTTATTGTGAAATTTGTAACCAATCAGTACATATGAGCAGGCTTAACAATTTATGTGCCAAATAAAATATCTTTTAATATCAGCATATTGAAATTTACTGTCACGCTTTTTACAAAAAAGGTGGACAGAACGCCCACGCATAGGCCAGATATTTCCATTTTTTATGGAAAGGTTAGTCCTTTTCCAGCCCGTAGTGTTTGAGCTGCGCGTACAGCCTGCTCTTGCCAAGGCCGGAGATTTCGCAGGCTCTCCTGATATCCCAGGCCGAGGTTTCCATCAGTTGTGAAAAATATTCCCGCTCGGCCACGGCCAGCACCTGCTGACGGAAGTCTTTGTACGAACCAACAGCGGTCGGGGCCGTGTGCTGGTTCCCGCTGGCGGAGAGCGCTGGGGGTGCCGCCGCAGCGCCGTTACGTTCGCCGTTAAGCTCGATGGAATGCTTGAGAATGCGAATGCGCATGCCTTCCGGCAGGTTGTGAACGCACAGTTCCGGCAGGTCAAAGGCCCCTGTAAAGGCGCTTTCAATCACGTTGTCCAGTTCGCGAACGTTTCCCGGCCAGTCGTAGGATTCCAGCGTTTCAAGAAAGCCCGTGCTGAGCTTTTTTTCCGGAACGCCATACTGGCGGGCCATACGGCGCACCATGCATTCCACTAATTCCGGAAAATCTTCCTTCCGCTCGCGTAGGGGCGGTAAATGGAGGGTGGTGGCCCCCAGCCGATAGAGCAGATCGCGGCGGAAATCGCCGTCTTCGACCATCTGCTCCAGATTGCGGTTGGTAGCGGCCACAAGCCGAAAATCGCTCTCCACCTCAACACTGCCGCCCACAGGGCGGTAGCGCCGCTCTTGAAGCACGCGCAGCAGCTTTTTTTGCAGCTCCAGCGGCAGTTCTCCAATTTCATCCAGAAAAAGCGTGCCGTTGTTGGCCCCAAGCACCAGACCGTCGCTGGCTCTGTCCGCCCCGGTAAAGGCCCCCTTAACATGGCCGAACAGGGTGCTTTCCAGCAGTGTCGCCGGAATAGAAGCGCAGTCCACCACCACAAAGGGGCCGGATTTGCGCCTGCTGTTGCGGTGCAGGGCCTTGGCGAAGAGTTCCTTACCTGTCCCGGTTTCGCCGTGGATAAGCACGCTGCCGTCGCCTCTGGCAGCGGAGGCCAGATGCTCCAGTGCGCGCTCCAGCGCCGGGCTGTGGCCGATAATATCCGCGCGGGAGAGGAGCAGTGGTGGGGCGCTGCATTCCCTGAGTGAATCGCGGTATTTCAGTACGCGTTGCAGCGGCAGCAAGATTTTTTTGGGTGAAAGCGGTTTTTGCAGGTAGTCCCACGCGCCATTGCGTATGGCAAGCTCCGCGCCGTCCGGGTCGCCTAGGCCGGTCAGCATGATGACCTCGGGCGGGGGCGTACCCTGGCGCAGGTCTGGCAGAATGACCAGCCCGTTGGTGTCGGGCAGGCGCACATCCAGAAATATGACGTCATATTCCGTTGCCTGAGCCATGCGCTTGCCCTCGGCCCCGGTGAGGGCAAAGTCAGCCGTGTGCCCGATGGTGCGCACCAGTTCCACCAGTGCGTCGCAGGTCAGTTTGTCGTCATCAATTACCAGCATGCGGGCCATGCGTTCCTCCGTAGTACCAGACAGCGCCAGCGGCGCTGCAATGTCGCAAAAATATTATGAATTGGTGTCGTCAGGATGCAGCAGTTTTTTCACGGCTTCGGCCAGACTGTGCAGCTCCGCTGGTTTGTTCAGAAATGCTGCAATGCCGATGGCAGCAGCCTCTTCCTCACCAAAGGTATGGCTGTACCCGGTGCAGAGGATGATGGGAACATCGGGCCGAATGTTCAGTATGGCGCGGGCGAGCTTGTCGCCGCACAGGCCGGGCATGCTGTAGTCGGTGATGACCAGATCGTATGCCTTGGGGCACTGGGCAAAGCGCTCCAGCGCGGCGTTGCTTTCCGTTTCCACATGCACGGTATAGCCGAGGCTTTCGAGAAACACGCGGAAGGTCTCCGCCAGTTCGCGTTCATCATCCACAAAGAGGATGGAGCCTGTGCCTGCGGGCATCTTTTGCGGCCCGGTCTTGGCGGGCTGGGCGGACTTTTGCTCGCGCGCTGCGGGAATGTACACCCGGAACACAGAGCCGCGCCCCACCTCGCTGGAAACCTGCACGCAGCCGCCCCAGGCCTTGACGATGCCCTGCACCACAGCCAGCCCCAGCCCCGTGCCCTTGCCCGGCGTTTTGGTGGTAAAGAAGGGATCAAAAATGCGCTCGAGCACTTCTTTGCTCATGCCGCAGCCCGTGTCTGAAACGGTGAGGCACAAGAAGCCGCGTTCGGATATTTTTGCGGCGCAGGGGGCTTCATCCGCCGTTTCTATGCCGATGGTCAGCACGCCGCCGCTGGTTTCCATGGCCTGTGCGGCATTGGTGCACAGGTTCATGAGCACCTGATGCAACTGCGTGGGATCGGCCAGCACCGGAGGTTCGGGATCGCCGATGCTGTAATGGATGGAGATGGGCGCAGGCAGGGAAGTTTGCAGGAACTTTGCGGTTTCCTTGATAATATGGCTGACGTGTACGAGCTGCACTTCCTGATTGCTACGTTTGGTGAAGCTGAGAATCTGGCTCACAAGGTCGCGGCCCCGGTAGGCTGCGGCAAGGATGGCCTTGGTCTTGGATTCCAGCGTTGCATCGCCGTCCAGATGGAACAGCTCGATCATTTCACCGTTGGCAATGATGACGCCCAGCAGGTTGTTGAAGTCGTGGGCAATGCCGCCTGCGAGGGTGCCAAGGGCCTCCATGCGCTGCACGCGCTGCAATTGCAGCTCTTTGTCGTGCAGGGAAATTTCTGCGCGCTTGCGTTGCAGGGCTTCTTCAAAGGCAAAAAGCACCTGCGTCAGCCCGAGTATTTCCGTGGGGGTGTAATCCTTGCCACGGCGCATTACCGTGATGCAGCGCAGAACAGCGGCGTCCTTTTGCTGCAAGGGCACGATCACAAGGTGCAGGCCCTCGCTGGCAAGATGCGCGCGGGCTACATTGCCGGAGCGCAGTTCGTTGAGCTGGGCTTCCCCAAGCTGAATGGCGTCGCGCCCGCTGGTGTTTTTGCCGTCCGGTTCGCCATCTTCGGGATACACTGTCAGCAGGTGGTTGAGCGTGCCCTGGGGCTGCAACTGGGCCAGGGTGGCGTGTTCGCTGCCGGACATGACGCGCGCCTCCATGAGGCAGCGCAGCATAACCTCCTGCTCCGTATGGCAATCCAGCGACCCCAACAGCACGGTGTTGATGGAGCGCAGGGTAAGGGTGCGCTGGTTGACCTGCCGTTTGAGGCTGCGGTTCCAGAACAGCACCAGCACAATGCTGCCAAACACAAGGCCAAACACGGCAAACACGCCCATCCAGAACGTGCGGCTCGCCCAGAATGGGCGGTATTGAAGGGAAAGCCATTCCTCTTCAATCACCTGCCGTTCGTGCGGAAGAATCAGGGCAAGCCCCTTGCGCACGATGCTGCCGAGCATGGGCTCATCCTTGCGGGATGCAATGCGCAGATCTATGGAATAGTTGGTAATGCCAGCAATGCGCAGGTTGCTGATGCGGGCATTGGCAATGTAGTGAGAGGCAAGGGCCATGTCGCAGATGAGGGCGTCCACATCGCCCACGGCCAGCGCGCGCAGGCCGCCGATATAGCCGCCGGTAACGGGCAGGATGGTGCGGCTCGTGCCGCTGTAATGCTCGTTGAGATATTTGGTGAAATGGTCGGAAACAGTCACGCCGATGCGCATGTCCACCAGTTTGTCCAGGGTGAGGTCGTCCGCGTATTCCTTACGGGATATGATGGCTGCGGGCACGCTGATGTAGGGCTGGGTGAAATCCAGATACTCCTGAAGCTCGGGGGTCATCTCCAGAGCCGCCACCATATCGACCTTGTGCGATTCAAGCGCCTTGAGCGCCTCTTCCCGGTTGCGAAAGCGGACAGGCACGAATTTCAGCCCGGTCTTTTCCGTAATAAGCCGGATGTAGTCTGCGCTCAGCCCCTGATAATGCCCGTTCATGTCGTAAATTTCGTAGGGGGGATAGTGCAGGCTTACGCCCACGCGCACGCCGTCCGGGTGTTCCTTGATCCAGCGGCGTTCTTCCATTGTGAGCGGTGTGTGTTCTGGCAGGAGCGAGCAGGCGGCGGCCAAAAGCAGCGCAAGCGCGCAGAGTATGTGGGCTGTATATTTCATGAATTGATGCCGCGTTGGGGCCAACAGTGTGGTTTACAAAAACGGTTTTACGCTGCGCGGGGGCAGGGCGCATGGTCTGCTCGCGCATTCGCGCTGTCTCAAGCTCCCAAGATTGGTACAGCTTGCGCTGAAAGGCAACCGTATAAAACCCGTTCACTATGATTTATTGCCCGTGCCTGGGTGCCGCCGCTGAGCCTGCGCGCTGGCTTTATCTGCTGCCGTACGCGGCGGCAGAGTTGTATATCTGACTATAATTACAGAGATATATTCCTGTTCTCCGTCAGAAGGTGTTTTGTTATGCTGGCGTTACGCTGATAACCGTCACTGCTTTTCAAGCCCCTGCGCACTGTTAGGAAGCGGCCCATGACCGAAACTGAAAATTCTGATCCTTCTGCAACGCCTAGCCATGCGTCAAACCATGTGGCAGGGCACGCGCCAGCCCATACACCTGACCACGCCCCCGGTGGCGGGGTGTTGCCGCCGCTGACTAAGGCCGCGCTCAACACCCTTTGTGATTCCGGGGTAATCAGCACTGTAGCATGGCAGCGGGCTGTGGAGTTTTGCGGTTTCAGGCCGGATGGCAAGGCCTGGCTTGCCTATTGGCGGCAGATGTTTTTGCTGGGCGGGGCGCTGTTTTTTCTGGCGGGCATGATCTGCTTTATTGCCTGGAACTGGGGAGCCATGACGCCCTTTGCGCGCATGGCGCTCACGGGCGCGTTGGTGGCAGGGAGCGGCCTTGGGGCTGTGCTGCTGGGGCCGGATACGCGGCTGGGGCAGGTTTTGCTGCTGGCCTGCGGCATTGCAATGGGGCCGATGCTGGCGGTGTTCGGGCAGACCTACCAGACAGGGGCCGAGCTGTGGGAGCTGTTTCGGGTATGGACGGCGCTGCTGGTGCTGCTTGCGCAGGCAGGCAGGCTGGCTGGGCTGTGGTTTGCCGCGTGGATTTCGGCCAATATTTTTGCGGCGCTCTGGCTTGGGCGCAGCCTTTCATCGCCTCTTGATGCCTTGGGGCAGTTTTTTATGGTGCCGGAGTGGCTTGTTGCCATTGCCTGCGCCATTGCGTGCTGGGAGTGGATGGCCCGCAGGGCGGCGACCAGACTGCAACAAAATCTGGATGATGGCCCAGATAATCGCCGAGCCCAGAGCGAAGACCAGAATGAATGCCAGAGTAAAAACACGGCCCATGCGCAGGCGTGGCTCTGCTCGCGCTGGATGCCCAGACTGCTCTTTTTCGACATGGTTTCCCGCACCACGTTTTTTCTGATCGCCACTATTTTTGACCTGTATTTCAGGGATGGGCAGATGCTCTGGCTTTCCCCCAATTTTGTTGTAGGTTTTGCCTTGGTCATGGCGGCTCTTTCGTGGTGGTGGTATCGCACCCGGCAACCCGACCTCTTCATGCTTGCGACCCTTCTGGCAGCGGGCGCGGCAGTGTTGCTCTCCGCACTGGCGGAAGCGGAGCTGTTTTTCAGCGCCGGAAGCATGGCAACCTTTTTGTTGTGGGGTTTGCTTGTCACCGGCGTGACTGCGGGGCTGGCAAAGATACTTCTGCACCTGCAACGCAGCATGATAACGGCCCCCCGGCATGAGGCCGAAGACGTGGACATTTCCCTTTCAACGCTTGGGCACACCGCTGCCGGGAATAACTGGCAAACGCTGTGGGTGCACTTGCAGGCGGGCGATCTTGTGCCGCTCAATCAGTCCTTGCCTGACGCATTGGGCAGGCTGGGGGGGCAACCCTCCCCCTGGTATGTCAGGGGCATGCTGGCCTTTGGCGGATGGGTGGCGGCGGTTTTCTTCATCGCCTTTTTCGGATTTTTGTTTTTTGAGAGTCTGGGGATCAGCTCCAATGAGGAACTGACCGTTTTTGCGGCATCAGTGCCGGTGCTGCTTATGGGGCGGGTGCTGCTGGCAAGGCAGCAGCTGTTTGCCCGGCACTTTGGCTTTGCCTTGGTGATTGCCGGAACTGTCGGGCTTGCCATTGCCCTGTGCGCCAGCATCAGGCCCGAAGGTTTGGCTTGTTTTGCGCTTGCGGCGGTGCTTTTGGCTCTCGGCATCCTCATGGGCAACGCTGGCTACGCGGTGCTTGCGGCTATTGTGGTCGGCAACTCAGTGGCGCTGGGGATTGCGTTCTCTTACGGGTATGCGCGCAATGGTTTTGCCGCCCCCGAAATAGGCGGCGCGGTGGAGCTGCTTTCGCTGTGGTGGGCGCTGGTTTGCGCGGGGCTGGCCTGCTATTGCCTGCGTGAACACAGGTGGCGCGGCACGGCGCGGGGCAAAGTGGTGGAAGGGTGGTTTTACGGCTTGTACGCTTCTGTGCTGATTTTTGAGATGTTCACCCTTGCCCCGGCGTACAGCCTCGCCAGCGACATTGGCTTGCCCGGACTGACTACCGGATATTTGGGCCTTGCCCCGGCTCTGGCTGTGGCTGCGCTGGCATACTGGTTAGGCAAAGGCGCGGGCATGCCCGCCCGGTTGCTCACAATGGCGGGCGTGCCCCTTGTATTTACGCTGTCGTGGTATCTGCCGGGGGCGGGGCTGGCCCTTTTGGGGCTTACGCTGGCAAGGCGGATGGGCAGCGTAGTGATGCAGGGCTTTGTGCTGGCGTATCTCTTCGCCTACATGGTTTTTTATTACTACAGTCTGGCTGTGCCGTTTTCGCAAAAGTCCATCTACCTGATGGCAACAGGCCTTGGCCTGCTGGCGCTGGCCCTGATTCTGCGGCTGTGGCAGGCAAAAGCTGCGGCGCGGGAGGCAGCCCATGCGTAAGCTCTATATTCTTGCGGTGCTGGTTTTGTTTTTGGGCGGCTACGGCCTTTCCGTATACCGCATGGAAACCTTGCTGGCGGAGGGCAAAACAATCCTGCTGCCCCTTGCCCCGGTTGACCCGCGCGCGCCGCTCATGGGCGACTACATGGCCCTGCGTTATGTGGTGAACAACGATATTCGTGATGCCCTGCGAGGGCAGAGGGCCGCACAGAATGCGGCTCAAAAGGCTGCTCAAATGAGTGCGGAAAAGGGGACTCCAGAGGCTGGAGCTTCGGGCAATGGGACAAACGACGGGGGTGTTGATGGCGGGAGTCCTTCCCCGTCAACGGGTGCAAAAAGCCGCAGCACGCATGACGAAAGCAGGAACGCGGAAGGCTTTGCCGTGCTGCGCATTACCAATGACCCGGTGCCGCACGCGGTATCATTCGTGCGGCTGGACGATGGCAGCCCCCTGCAACCCGATGAATTTTTGCTGGCCTACAGGCTGCGCGGCTACGAGGTGCAAACCGCCGCCCCGGCCTTCTACTTTCAGGAAGGAACTGCCCAGCAGTATACAGGTGCTAAGTTTGGTGTGTTCAAACTCGCGTCAGACGGCAAGACCCTGCTTGTGGGTTTACGGGAAGGGGAGGGGGAATGATCAAATGATGGCACATTAAAAACAATTTGTAAGGAGCACGGTTATGCCTGTTCATTCGCTATCCCAAAGGGAATGTGAACAAGAGGTATGTTAGTATTCGATTTCAGGTCAAGGTGGGCTTTCTGGTCATCAAAATAAAGATGCGGTTTGAGTACTTCTAGAATTCGAGATTTATTAATCCCGCCTAGTAGGAACATTTCATCGACATTAACACCCCAGTTATTCAAAGTGGTGATAGCTCTTTCGTGAGCGGGGGCATTCCTTGCGGTTATTATAGCGGTCTTAAGAATTTTTTTGTAGTTAGAGTCTTCAAGTTGTTTTTTTGACTCTAATTTTTGGAAGAAAGAAATTTTTTTGAAGAAATCAGCAAGGGGTCCAGAGCCTAAGGCCTCAGATTTATGAGAATCCTCATATCTATGGTATTCCTCTAAACCAACTTCTTTGTACTTCCGCTCCGCTTCATCGTTAGCGATTACTCCATCAAAGTCGAAGGCTACTCGTAACTCAAATGCATCTTCATCATCGTCAATAATTTTCGTCTTTAAAATTTGCCCAGCAGGCAATCCTTCAGCTATGGCCAGTCTGACATCTTTTTCATTAATAGCAAGAAAAAGAGAAATATTAAAAGCTGATATGTATTTAATTGCAGAGCCACCAGACATAAAAGCTGCCCGTGTAATATCGAGACCATGTTCTCTTATAGAATTAAATATTCTAATGCCAGTTTCTGGGCTATTTCTTGATAAAAGCACTACTTCTACAGGCTTTTCGTCACTGTAAACATTATTAATGTTCAGAAAGCGTTTTATAAAAGGGAAGGCAACACCTTTTTGCAAAACAATTGACTTATTTTTGATTTGAAAGTCTCTGTACGCCTCTAGGCCATTATTTTTGAAGATATCATCTTCGGTCGATAGATCGAAAAGAGCATTGGAAGAGATACCAACAACAAGTTTTTTTTCAATGGGGTACGCCATGGTAGACTCTCATTGGCTTGGTGGCAGTGAACATATACAGCAAAAAAGCCCTTACGGCTCGTCTCCGTAAGGGCTTGAATTATCTGGTTGCGGGGGCAGGATTTGAACCTACGACCTTCGGGTTATGAGCCCGACGAGCTACCGAGCTGCTCCACCCCGCGACACGTGCAGCGTTTCTCGCTGCGAGAACAGATATCTAAGCGCTTGGCCTCTGACTGTCAAGGAAATTTATAAATTTTTTTGAAAGAGCGTAATTTAAAAATGATTGTCAGGGCCTGAAACCCTTTGTTTGCGCAGTTATATTGCATTTTACTGCTCAAAATTTTTTTTGCTTTGATCCGCATTTTTCAGTCGGCAGAATCTCACTTGCCAGTTGCCGCAGTAGCCGCCGTTCCTTTTTTCCATTCCATTTGTTGAGATTACGTCTGGTCTTGCTAGTCAGCATCCCTCATCCGCCTCTCGCGCAACGCCCCGGCGATTGCAAACAGGCCCGCGCGGGGCTAAACTTCGGCTGTCAGCGCCGCCTTGCGTTTTGCAGGGCGACCCGCCGCATCAAATCCTTCGGATGTTTCGCCATGCTCACCCTTGTTCTGGCCGTTGTCATTGCTGTTGCCGTTTCCTTTACCTGTTCGCTGCTTGAGACGGTGCTGTATTCTCTTTCGTGGTCAACCATCGAGCGGCTGCGCAAGTCCGGCAGCAAATCCGGCGAGCTGCTGTACGCCCTGCGCACCCAGGTGGACAAACCCATTGCAGCCATCCTCACGCTCAACACCATTGCCAACACCGCCGGGGCCACGGTGGCGGGCGCGGCCTTTCTGGCCGTGTACGGGCCGGAATATATGTCGATTTTTGCCGTGGGCTTTACGGTGCTGATTCTGACAATGGGCGAAATCCTGCCCAAGAATTTGGGCGTGACCAAGGCGGAGCCGCTTGGCGTGATGCTCGCCCGCCCGCTTGCCATCATGGTCAAGCTCATGACCCCCCTGCTGTGGGTTACGAGCATGATAACCCGCCTTGTTTCCCCGCCGCCCGCAGGCCCGGTCATTTCTGAGGACGACATCCGCGCCGTAACGAGCCTTTCGCGTCAGGCGGGGCGCATCAAACCTTATGAAGAAGCCTTTATCCGCAATGTGCTGGCGCTGGACCAAAAGCGCGTGCGCGAGATCATGACCCCCCGCACGGTGGTTTTTGAACTGCCGGACGACCTCACCGTGGAGCAGGCCTATACAGACCAGCGCACCTGGCATTTCAGCCGCATACCCGTGTACGGCGACAATAACGAAGATATCGTTGGCGTGGTGGAGCGCCGCACCCTGGGCCGCTGCATTAACGAGGGCCGCAAGGATGTGACCCTCAACAAGATCATGCGGCCCGCTCACTTTATCCTTGAGAACCAGACGCTTGACGTGCTATTGCACGATCTGCTCAAGGCCCGTGTGCACCTCTTTATTGTGCTGGATGAATACGGCGGCCTTGCTGGCGTGGTGTCGCTGGAAGACGTGCTGGAAGAAATCCTCGGCAGCGAAATTGTGGACGAAAGCGATAATGTGGATGATCTGCGCGCGCTGGCCCGGCAGCGGCGGCGCGAACTGAGCGTGAGCCGGCAGGGCTGATGCCGCTTTCCTTGTGCTGTGCCGCCCCCAAGCCCGCCGAGCAAACCCGGCGTATAGCAACTTGCGCGCCAGACTATATGGGTTGGGCGGCGTGGAATAATTGTATTATCCCTTGCGGCAGAAATCTTATTGCAGTAGTATGATAAGACGCAGGCCGCATTCTGCCTTGCCTGTGTGCTTAAGCAAATGCTGCGCGGATGCCGCTCGTGCTTGCCTGCTGATGCAGTCGTGTGTTCCCGCACACAAAGCTTGCGGCAAGTGTGACCGCAATCACAGAACCCGCGCCCCAAGCTGCGTTATACTTCTATTAAAAATAATTCCTATCTTGTCAGCAGGTGTAAAATAGCGTAAGGTTTTGAGCAATCAGGGCCGGGCGGCCCAGGGCAAAAGCCCCAGCCCGGCAGGTTCGGTCTGCGCGCCCCTGCGGTGCAACAGGCCGAAGGTCATGGCCCCTTTCGGGCAGCACCAAACATGACCCAATGTTTCAGGAGAAACGCATGGCCCGCAAAAAAAACACTGGCATCTACATAGCCGCGCTGCTGCTCTTTTTGGGCGGGGTGGGCTATCTTGCATATTCCGGC
>NZ_DASQOG010000073.1:0-24439 GCF_035644575.1 Desulfovibrio sp.
CGGCACATCGCGCGTGACCACGCTGCCAGCGCCGATGATGGCCCCCTCGCCAATGGTTACGCCCTTGAGGATAAGGCAGTTCATGCCAATCCACACGTAGTCGCCAATGGTTACCGGGCGGTCGCCTTCCATGCCGGGTTCGGTGGCGCGGGCTTCCGGCGGCCAGTGGGCGTGAAAGTCGGAATCCACCACAACGCAGTTGGGGCCGACCATGACCTGACGACCAAGGCGTATGACCGTGGAGCGCGCGGTGATGGACGTGCCGCTCAACTGGCAGCCGGGGCCGATCTCGATGCTGGCCCCAGGGCCGAAGGTGCGCAGCCGCACGGGATGGGCCAGCGCGGCCGCAGTGGCCCGCCGCCAGGAAGAAATAAGGCTTGCGCCAGCGCCAATACTCATGCGGCTGCCCGGCCAGCGCAGCAGGCCTACAGGCCCGTGTGCCGACACGCCAGCACCCACCTGTACGCCCAACGCAAGGGCCTTGAGCCGCAGGCGCAGGGTACCCCAGACCGCGCCGTTCACGCGCATGATCTGCAAACACAAATAGCTTATGACGTTGGAAGGGGTGATGCCCCGTTCCAGAACTTTTTTCAGGATGCTCATGGCTTGTCCGTTGTTGACGTGTGCCGGAAAGGGCGTGGAGGGCAAGCGGCCCTCCCGCTGCAAGGCATCATGCCAGAGTCGGGCCATATGGTCGAGTGGAGCGGCTGGAGCCTGCCGCGCTGAGTATTGGCGGGTGCGATATCCGCTGGTTGCCGGCGGCATCTTTTCTTGACGCTGGGCCTGATGATCAGTAAATTGAAAATGAATGTTATTTTTGAAATAGGTCGTTTTACAGCAAACGGCGGAGGCGCAATGGATTCAGTTATTCCTCTCACGTCCCTCAAGGTGGGCGAGGTGGCGCGTATTGTCAGCATCAATGCCAGGGGCGAGCTTGCGCGGCGCATCCGCGATATGGGGCTGGGTTCCGGCATGCCTGTTTCTGTGGTGGGCTATGCGCCCCTGCGCGACCCTCTGGCCCTGCGCTGCGCAGAAGTGACCATCGCCCTGCGCCGCAGGGAGGCCGGGGCCATCATGGTGCAACCAGCGGCAACGTCAGGCAATTAGCGCGCTTGTTTTCAGGCTTGCCAGACATGTATGTGTTCAGACGCTCTGCTTTTTAGCAGGGCGTTTTTTTATGCTGTAAAGTCAGACCAGCCGCCTGTGATCAGGCATCTCTGCGTGTACTGAGCGGCGGTGCCAGTTCTGCGACAGTGGCTGAATCCAAGGTGTTGGGATCGTGATCTTTCACAAACTGCATGGCAAAATCCACAAAGGTAGCGGCAGCGCCCGAGAGCTTGCGGGCAGCGGGCAGATACATCTGCATTTCCCGGTACAAAACAGGCTCGTGCAGGAGAGTAGCCACAAGGCCGTAGCCCCGCGCCAGCATCAGTGAAAAGCGTCCCGCGAGCGCAACGCCGCAACCTGCTGCGGCCAGGGCAAAGGCCGTAGGCATCTGATTGACTACATGCCCAATGGTAAACGGCGGCTGCGAACCCACGTCCGCGGCAATATAGCCCACAGACTCCCTCCCCACTGCAACCACGGGAACCTCCTTTACCTCGCTCCAGGTGCTGTGCTTTCCTGCCAGCGGGTGATCCGGACGGGAGAGCATGCTCACAGGTGTGGTAAAAAAATGCCGGGCTATAATATCTGTTTCCGGCAGGCGGGCCGGGCCAAAGCCGACCTCTGCATCTCCTTGCTGTATGCTTGATTGCACTAGTGCCATGGGCTGATCCACCAGCTCGACCCGTATGGCGGGTTGGGCTCTCTTGAAATGCGCGAGCAGCAGCGGCAGCAGCGTGCAGGCTATGAGAGGTGCGCCCACAACGCGTACTCTGCCCGCGCGCAGGCTGCTGAGATCTGCGGCGTATTTTTCCATAAGCAAAAATTCGTGAAAGGCCTTCTGAGCCAGCGTGTACATCTCTCGCCCATCGGGAGAAAGTGAGACGAAGCGCGATGTGCGGTCAAAAAGCGGCACGCCAACCTGCGCCTCAAGATCCTTGATAAGGTTGCTCACGGCACTTTGGGTAATGTGCAAGGAAGCCCCGGCAGCAGTGAAGCTGCGCAGGTTGGCAACCGTCAGAAATGCCTCAATTTGCCGCAGAGTTAATTGCATTAATTTTCCCTTTCATTCGGTGTCTTCAATAACTTTATCTTATTAATCCACAAATAAAAACAATTTTACCAATCTGGATTTACGCAGCATAGTAGTGACAATGGAAATTCCATATGGGAAGTGCCGGTAACTCATAGTGGAAATTAAAAGACTATTAACTACGTGTATGATTACAGCAAATGCGCATTGCAGGGTCATAAAAAACGTCAGGAAGGAATACTATGGGTGAAAAAACCGTTTCCTCTGCGAATGAAACGAAAGAAACAGGCGAAGTACAAACAAAAAAACGATTTATAATCGTATTTTGTCTGTTTATCGGGATATTCATAGCATATCTTGACCGCGTCAATGTTTCCGTTCTGGCCGCAAACGATCCCTTTCTGCTCGAAATGGGCATTAAGGGTGCGCCAGTGCAAATAGGCATGATGATGTCTGTTTTTCTGGCGGCATACGGTGTGGCCAACGTACTGCTGGCGCCCATCGGCGACTATCTGGGGCCGCGCAAATCCATGATGCTCTGTATTGCCCTTTGGACGGTTTCTCTGTTTATGGGCGGCATTGCCTCAACATTTACGATCATTATCGCCAGCCGGGTCATGCTTGGCGTTGGTGAGGGCATGTACTACCCGCTGCAAAGCGTTTTTGTAAAAAACTGGTTTCCCCGGCACGAACGAGGGCGGGCCAATGCAGCCTGGATTGTGGGGCAATCGGTGGCTCCTGCTATTGCAATGCCATTTTTTGCCTACCTTATCGGGCATTTCGGCTGGCGCTCAAATTTTCATTTTTGCCTTGCGGTGGGTCTTATCCCCCTGTACCTGCTCTGGCGGCATACGGCGGACACCCCGAGGCAGCACAAAAGCATCAACAAGGCAGAGCTGGAATACATTGAGGCCGGGCAGGAGGCTGCCGCTCCGGCTGAAGCAGCCTTGCCGCTGGGCCAGCGCCTCAAAGGCTTTATTGGCAACTTTAACTTCTGGCTGCTGGTGTTCTGGTATTTGTGCCTCCAGTGCATGTACTGGGGTTTGATCACCTGGCTGCCAAGTTATCTTAAATCAGCCCGAGGGTTCAGCTGGAGTGAGATGGGCTGGCTGGCATCACTGCCCTTTGTGCTTTCGATTATTTTCAAGGTCTCCAGCGGCGTGTTGGTAGACAAACTGGCGGGTAAGGCGGCCTACATTCTTATGTCAGCCATGTTTGTGGCAGGCTGCTGCGTGTACCTTGGCGCAATCACAGAGGAAAAATACCTTTCCGCCGTATTGCTTTCTCTCGCCGTGGCCTCCTGCACCATGGGCACTCCAGTGGCCTGGACGTTGCTGCAAGGGCTCATTCCCGCCCAATCCATATCCACAGCGTCAGGCATCATGAACGGCATTGCCAACGGGCTGGCCTCGCTTGCGCCAGCGATGATCGGATTTTTCATCAATACTACCGGCCAGTACAGCGCCGGTTTGCTCTGCCTTGTGTTCACAAGCGCGGCGGCGACCATAGCGGCTGGTATTCTTGCGATAAAACGCGCTTAGCTCAGGAGAATGATAATGAAGATTACAAGCATTGATGTCATTGATGTGGCAAACGACTTCAGCTCTGCCACCAGCAAGTGGCGTCCTGTTGTTGTCCGGGTTAATACGGATGAAGGCGTCAGCGGCTTCGGTGAAGTGGGCCTTGCTTACGGCGTGGGTGCTTCTGGCGGATTTGGCATGGCGAAAGATCTGGCCCAGATTCTCATTGGCATGAACCCCATGTGCAACGAAGCGATCTGGGAAAAAATGCTGCGCAAGACCTTTTGGGGACAGGGCGGCGGCGGTATTTTTTCCGCTGCCATGAGCGGCCTTGACCTTGCCATGTGGGACATCAAGGGTAAGGCGCAAGGCGTCCCCCTGTATCAGCTGCTTGGCGGCAAAACCCGCAGCAAGATACGAGCTTATGCCAGCCAGCTGCAGTTTGGCTGGGGGGCCGGGCAGGACAAAGCCATGCTTGTTGATCCCCAGGCCTATGCCGAAACTGCGCTTATAGCCCAGGAAGAAGGGTATGATGCCCTCAAGGTGGACGTTATCGCCATGGACGGGGAGGGCAACTGGAACCAGCAGGATCTTTCAGGCGTGCTGCCCGACAAGGTACTGCGCAGGGGCTATGACCGTCTTGCAGCCATGCGTAAGGCCGTTGGACCGGATATGGATATCATTGTTGAAATGCACTCCTTCACGTCCACCATTGCGGCCATCCAGTTTGGCCGCATGATCGCGGAGCTTGGCGTGCTGTACTACGAAGAACCCGTCATGCCTCTGAACCCCAAACAGATGAAAAAGGTTGCGGACAATGTGCCGATTCCCATCGCTGCTGGCGAGCGTATTTACTGGCGCTGGGGCTATCGCCCCTTCCTTGAGGAGGGTTCGCTGAGCGTCATCCAGCCTGATATCTGCACCTGCGGGGGCCTCACAGAAGTAAAGAAAATTTGCGACATGGCTCACGTCTATGATGTGACCGTGCAGATTCACGTGTGCGGCGGCCCCATCTCGACCGCTGCGGCCCTGCATCTGGAGGCGGCCATTCCCAATTTCATGATCCATGAATTGCACCGCTACGCACTGCTTGAACCCAACACCAGAAGCTGCGTGCACAACTATATGCCTGAAAATGGTGTGTACTCCGTGCCCGAACTGCCCGGTCTGGGCCAGGAACTGACGGCGGAAACTATTGCGGCTTCAACGGTTGTAACGGTGAAGTAAGTTATACTTCCTGTCAGAGCAGTGAATAAAAGCCGTCCGGATTGAATCCGGGCGGCTTTTTGCATGCCGAGAAAGGCTACCCGACTCGATAAGTTATGAAATATGGCCGTAAACGCAGGTGCGGTTGCGGCCTGCGGCCTTGGCGGCATAGAGGGCGGAATCCGTCTGCCGCACAAGCATCTGGCTTTCTTCCTTCTGCTCCTCCTGCGGCATATGGCTGCTCACTCCCAGGCTGACGGTCACCATGTTGCCCACTGGCGAACTGGGGTGGGGCAACTGCTCCCGCGCCACCTCCGCATGCACGCGGGCGGCCACGGCCTGCGCCGTTGCGGCGTCCGCGCCCGGCAGCAACAGGGCAAACTCCTCCCCGCCGTAGCGTGCGCAAACATCCGTGGAGCGTGCCGCCCTGCTCATGGCGGCGGCAATGCGGCGCAGGCATTCATCCCCGGCCTGATGCCCCAGGCTGTCATTGTAGCGTTTGAAGGTATCCACATCCAGCATGATAAGCGCCAGCGGCGTGCCGGTTTGCAGAGCATGCAGCCACAGGGATTCCAGCTTGTCGTCAAAGGCGCGGCGGTTGCCCACGCCGGTGAGGCCGTCCACCAGCGACATTTTCTGGAAGTGGTCGTGCTCCGAAGCCAATTTTTGCGAGCGCACTGTGGCGAGCGACAGATAGGTGCCCAGATTTTCAAGCGCTGCCGATATGTTGCGCAGTTCGGTGATAAAGCTGTGTTTTGGCGGCTGGCTGGTGGAACCTGTGCCCAACTGGTTGAGAAAGACCATGATGCTTTGCAGCGGGCGCGCCAGGTGCAGGCGCAGCAGGCCGAAGAGCAGGGCCAGCCCTGCGCCCAGCAGCAGAAAACCCATGAGCAGACGGTTTTCAAATTCGTGCGCAAGGGTAGCCGTGCGGCGCAGTTGCAGCAGCATTTCGTCAGTTACTGGTTGCGAATTTGCCAGTTCCGCGATGGCGGCGGAAAGCTCCGCCAGCGCGGCGCTGGTCTCCGGCACCGCTGATTTTGCAGTCAGTGCGGGCAAGGCGGCCAGTGCGGATTCTGCATCGCGCAGTCGCGTCATGTTGCGGCTGTCGGCCAGTTTGTCGCTCTCGGCCAGGGTCATGAAAAGCCCGTAGGTTCTGGTGCCGGACACGCTGACCTCGCGTGCCATGCTCATGAAATAGAAAAAGCTGGCGGTAAAAAGCAGGGTCATCACCGTGAGGCCCAAGGCAATATATGCGCGTATGCCCATGCCGGGCGCGCTTTCTGTGCGTTTAATCATCATGCGTCCATCCAGAAAAAGCGGTACGTCTGGTACACGCCCACGGCCATGCCAAAGGCCAGCAGCGTATTGAAGGCTATGCTGAAGGCCACCCACTTCCAGCTCCCCGACTCCTGCCGTATGACAACCAGAGTGACAAAGCAGGGGGCGTAGAGCATGACAAAAACAAGCAGAGCCAGGGCCGTGCCCTGATTCCATGTGGGGTCGGCACGGAGCAGTTCCGCCAGAGAGGCGGGGTCTTCCGGGTCTTGCTCCCCAAGGGCGTAGGCCGTGCCCAGTGTGGAAATGATGGCCTCCTTGGCGGCAATGCCGCCGATAAGGGCCACATCGGTGCGCCAGCTGAATCCCGCGTAGGCAGTTGCGCCTTCAAGCCAGGAGCCAAGACTTCCGGCAAGGGTATGCCGCAGGCGCTCGGCATCCAGTTCTTCCTGAACTTTTGCAAGGGCTTCTTCCTGACTGGCGCGCGCTTCCGCAGTCAGGTCTTCGCGTTCAAGCCCGGCGTTCAGGCGGGCGATTTCGTTTTCAAAGGGCAGGGCCGTTTGCGGATCAAGGGCCGGAAAGGTCATGGCCGCCCAGATCAGCATGGACAGCGGCACAAGCACCGTGCCCGCCTTTTTAAGGTACATCCAGGTGCGCTCCCAGCAATGGATGCAGATGCCGCGCACGGTGGGCATGCGGTAGGGCGGCATTTCCATGACCAGGGGCGTCGCCTCGCCGCGCAATACCGTTTTGCGCAGCAGCAGAGCCACGCAGAAGGCCAGCACCCACGAGAGCATGATGATGGCAAACATCATGTTGGCGGCATTGTGCGGAAAAAACGTGCCCACCAGCAGCAGATATACGGGCAGTTTGGCCCCGCAGGCCATATAGGGCAGGGTGAGCATGGTGGCCAGTTTTTCCTTGGGGCTGCGCATGGTGCGGGTTGCCATGACGCCGGGGATGGCGCAGCCGCCCGCAATGCCGCCGGAAATGATATAGGGCATCACCGAGGCTCCGTGCAGGCCGAAAAACTGGAACACACGGTCGGCAATGTAGGCCATGCGCGCCATGTAGCCGCTGTCTTCCACAAAGGCGATGAGCGCAAACATGATGAGCACCAGCGGCACAAAGCTGAGCACCCCGCCAACCCCCGCGATCACGCCGTCCACCAGCAGGGAGGAGAGCAGACCCTCGGGCAGTGTGCCCCGCATCGTGCCAGCCAGCGCGCTGAACGCGCCCTCCAGCCAGCCCTGCGGGTAGGAGCCTAAAACAATGGTGATCTGAAACATGGCGTAAAGCACGCCAAGCATGATCAGCGCGCCCCAAACCGCATGGGCCAGTATGCGGTCGAGCCTGTCCGAGAGGCTGAGTCGGTGGCGCTCGCCGGTTTTAATAACGCAGGCGGCGGCAATCTTGCGCACAAAGTCGCTGTGGCCATCAGCTATCAGTCCTTCCGCATCGCGGCCGATGCTGCTCAGTTCGTCCTGCACAAAGCGGCAGACCTGGGCCATGTCGGCGGCAAGGTCTGCATCCGCCGCCTGCAAGGCCGCCCGGGCTTCCGCATCATCCTGTAGCAGGCACAGGGCCAGCCAGCGCGGGGCGCAGTGGGCATAGGGAGAGGATGCCATGCCCTGGGTTGCACCAATGCGTTTTTCCATGGTTTCCAGTATCGGGTCGAGCAGCGGGCCGTAGCTTATGCGCAGGGCTGAGCCGTAACTCCCGGCGGGCAAAGCAGCGGGAAGGTCAGTTTGCTGGCTGTTGTTTTCTGCATCAAGGGCCGCCTGCCGCGCCGCAGAAAGGGCCTCCCGCAGGCCATTGCCCGAGGTGCCGACCGTGGGCACGGCAACGGCTCCCATGAGTTCCGAAAGGCGCAAAAAATCAATGCTGATGCCCGCCGCCCGCGCCTCGTCCATCATGTTGCAGGCAATGACCACGGGCAGGCCCATTTCGCGCAACTGGGCCGTAAGCAGCAGCCCGCGCTCCAGAATGCCCGCGTCCACAACGTTGATGACCGCCTGCACCGCGCCGCCCAGCAGCACGTTGCGCGCCACCACCTCCTCCTGTGAATAGGCGGAAAGCGAATACGCGCCGGGCAGATCCACAAGGATGATCTCCTGCCCTTCGTGGCGGATAAAGCCCTCTTTTTTTTCAACGGTCACGCCGCTGTAGTTGCCCACATGCTGGTGCGCGCCTGTGAGGGCATTGAAAACTGTGGTCTTGCCGCAGTTGGGATTGCCCGCGATGGCAAGCCGCAGGGAATAGGCCAAGCCACCGATGAGCGTGCGTGCATTGCCGCCACGCATTCCGATGGCTGCGGAAAAGGGTTCCGGCATGCTGTGCGCTCCTGTCATCGCCGCACCGGATCAGCCGGGGTGGCTCAATTTGAATGGAATTGAAATCTATTTTCAAACTATGCCGAAGTCAAGCGTCTTCCCCGGTATTGACATGCGCCGGGCATCGAATAATATATGTATATACATGAAAATGTGGAGTACCCATGCAACTGCCTTGTCTCTTTCTCCAAATCCGAAAGGCGGATCGGCAACTCAATCAGCTTTATGGCAAGTATCTGGCGCGCAACGGAATGCGTATGACCCAGTATGGTTTGTTGCGGGCTATTGCTGGTCTGGAGGAGCCTTCGATAACGGAGATTGGTCGGGTTTTGGGCATTGACCAGACAACCGTGACCAGAAACGTGGAAAAACTGGAAAAACTGGGGCTTGTTGCAAGTGCCCCGGCCCCGGCTGATTCCCGCAAAAAGATCATGCAGTTGACGGCCCTTGGTGCAGACAGCCTCAAGGAAGCCCATCCTCATTGGGAAGAGGCGCAGCAACTTATGATTTCAGAATTGGGGGACGATGATGTCCAGGAATTGCTGCGACTGTTGCTCAAGGTTTCACGGATTGCAGAAGAGAGCCGCGCCTAGCGCATGCTGCAATTCAAGAAAATAATTGGGCTTGGTGTATCTATATTCATGTATATACATATAAATTAACAGGCCAGGAGATGCCATGCGTAAGGTAGTTGTAACAGGATTTGGGGTTATATCTTCTTCAGGAAACGACCCTGAAACCATGTGGAAGAACATCAGTTCCGGAAAATCCGGCATCAGGTATATGGACGACTCTGCGTTTGATGAATCCCCGGTGCGAATCGCCGGCAAGGTGGACGACTTTTCGGCAGAAACATATTTTTGCGCAAAGGATGCAAAAAAATACGACAAATATATCCAGTTTGCCGTTGCAGCCGCCCTGCAGGCGGTGGAGATGTCCGGCCTGGAAAGCGCCGATTGGGATCCGGAACGCGCCGGGGTTTATGTGGGCTCTGGCATTGGCGGCATAGAAACTATCATGAAAAATCATGAAGCCTTTCTGAACAAGGGCGCGCGACGGGTTTCGCCTTTCATGATACCCATGATGATCGTCAACATGGCTTCGGGCGTGGTCGCTATCAGGACGGGTTTTAAAGGGGCAAATTATGCGCCTGTGTCCGCTTGCGCCTCAGCTAACAATGCCATCGGTGAGGCCTTTTTGAGCATTGCCCACGGGCAGGCGGATGTCATGCTGGCAGGCGGAAGCGATGCGGGTATTCAGCCGTTTTTGCTGGCGGGTTTTTCCAGCATGAAGGCTCTTTCAACCCGCAACGATGTGCCGGAACAGGCCAGCCGCCCTTTTGACAGCGGGCGTGACGGCTTTGTCATGGCTGAGGGCGCTGCTGTATTGCTGCTGGAGGAAGAGGAACATGCCCGCCGCCGCCAGGCGACAATCCTTGGCGAGGTGGTCGGGTACGGAGCAACGTGCGATGCGGGGCATATCACATCGCCAGACTTTCAGGGCGGAGCGCGGGCCATGGAAATCGCCATCCGCCAGTCCGGCGTTCCTGCGGCCGAAATTGGCTACATCAATGCCCACGCCACAGGCACAAAAGAAGGTGACCGGTCTGAAGCCGCAGCAATCAGGAGCGTTTTTGGCGACAGCCTGAAAACGCTCAAGGTCAGCGCCACAAAGTCCATGACCGGGCATCTGTTTGGGGCGGCTGGCGGCATAGAAGCCATCATTACCCTTGAGGCTTTGCGGCATGGCCTGCTGCCGCCGACAATAAATCTGGATGCACCCGACGGCGAGTGCGATATCCCGCACGTCTGCAACCAGGCCGAGCAAACATCCACCCGTTATGCGCTCTCCAATTCTTTTGGTTTTGGGGGGCATAACGCTTCGCTCGTCTTCAGGAAACATGAAGAATAGACCGTAATAAACGCACAAAACGGCCCGGCGACTGCCGGGCCGTTTTGTGCAAAGTTGTCCCTCTAGCCCTCGTCGAGCAGGGCGGAGCGGATGCGGCATACGCCGCAACGGTCGCCGGAAGATGTGGGATAGCCGCATTCCGTGCAGGGGGCCAGCTCCAGACCTTCCTCCGCCTCACGGCGGGCAAAGACGGGCCGCCCGCGCGAAAGAAAGCCCTGATAGAAATCCAGCTTGCGGCCCGGCATGGCGGCCTCGAGGTTCTGCATCAGCCCCTTGAGCGTGGTGAAGCTCGCGCCGGGGCTGTATGGGCAAGGGGCGTAGTGGTTTTCTATGCCCATAAGAAAGGCGTAGTTGGCCGTTTCAAATTCCGAGAGCCGCCACAGGGGCTTAACCTTGCGCGAAAAGCCGTGTTCGCTTTCCAGCCTCGGCCCCTGATCTGAAAGATACGAGGTATCCCAGCGCAGGGTGTTGCTGAAAAGGCGGGCCACTTCATCGTCCAGGTTATGCCCGGTGGCGAGGGCGTCAAAGCCTTCGTCCAGAGCGACCTTGTTGAAGAAATGACGCTTGATCTTGCCGCAGGCCGAGCAGATGGGGCGGTGCAGCCTTTCCTTGACCAGCGGAATGGACAGGCCTTCTGCGGCCATTTCCTTGACCATCAGCTTGAGGCCGTGCTTGGCGCAGAAGCGTTCAACCACGCCGCGCGCCGCAGCGGAAGAAACCGGAATGTCCAGATCAATGTGCAGACCGGTCACATTGTATCCCTGGCGGGAGAGCTCGAGCATGAGCGCCAGCGAATCCTTGCCGCCAGAAAGGGCCACCAGCACCCGCTCATCGCGGGTAAACAGCTTTTGGCCTTCAATGCCGCGTTCCACCTGACGGGCAAAAAAATCCTTGTAACAGTCGGGGCAAAAGGCGGCGTTGTGGCTGCGCAGAGCCACCACGGCCTCGGCTTTGCAGATTTTACATTTCATACGATTCCTGTATGTGTTTGCGGTATTGTCCCACGTTCAGGCGGCATGCTGCTGCCACGGGCGCGGGGCGCGCTGATGATAGCTGGTTGTTTATGACTGCACGGGGGCTTGCTGCTGGCTGTTTTGCTCAAGCCAGCCAAGCTGGCTGCACCAGCTTTCGTGCCGGGTGCAGGTTGCAAGGGCAAACGATTCATGACTCAGGCCGGGCCGCAATGCACTGCCCGCTTCCACAATACGGCGGCGCTGGGCTGCATCTGTCATGACGTTTATCATGCATTCGGCCAGCGACTGCGGATTGTTTTCTTCAAACATGCAGGCGGCATCGGGAGCGGCGGCAAGCCGCTGCTCGTGCAGGGCGCTCTGTCCGCAGATGACGGGCGTTTGGGCCGCCAGACCTGCCCCGAGTGTTTCCGGCAGTTCGTCCGGCGCGGAGCCGGGTGCTATCCATGCATGGCAGGTACGCAGCAGGTGCGGCAGGCTTTGCTCGTTGAGCAGGCACAAGCGCGACTGCACGCCCAGGGATTCCGCCTCGTCCAGCACTTCCTGAAAGCGGGGTCCACCCCCGGCGGCACGTACTTCCCATGCGGGCAAATCGCGGCGCTGCCAGATGGCGGCCATGGCCCGGATGACGATATGCGCGCCCGAGCGTGGCGTGAGGGCATCGCCCATGCAAAAAACAAAACGCTGGCCCGCTGCTGGTTCTGCGGGCCATTCGGGCGCAGGTTCAAAACCTTCAATGCTCATGCCCGGCGCTGTCAGCGCGAGCGTGTCGCCCGGCAGGGGCAGCGCACGGTTTTTGGGGCCGCGCCAGGGTGTTTCGCCATCGGTGATGCCGCTGGCTTTGGCGATGCGGTCGCGCACATAACTGGAGCCGCAGAGTATTTTGTGGGCTGCCAGCATTCCCTTGCCAAAGCAGACTTCCGGGCGCGGCGCGCGCAGCAGAAATGCGTGGCTCAAAAGGGTGGAGGACGGGGGACGCATGGTCAGCACCCGGCGGCCAAGGGGTATGCCGCTTTCGCCAAAGGTCTGCACCAGCAAGTGCTTGTGCTTGCGCTGCCAGAGCCACAGGCGCATGAAATCCATTGGTCCGCCTGCCGTGAGTGTGGGCAGGTTCAGTGCGGCGGCGCGGCGGTGCAGGCGTGAATTTTTCTGGCACAGCAGCATTGGGGCCAGCCTGCCGCCGTCACGCATGGTGCAGGCCAGGGCCAGAGCGTGGTCTTCTTCCAGCCGGGCAAGGCGCATGGGTGCGCCCTGTTCTGTCCAATGGCGCTGCTCTTCGGGTGAGGCTGGGGCGTCAGTGGTCTGTTGCAGGGCAATAAGCAGAACACGCATCAGAGGGGCGCGCCTTTTTTCAGCATATAGTCCAAAAGAACATCCTTGAGCCACAGGGCCACAGGGCCGGGCTTGCCGGCATGCGCGCCATGGCCCACGGGCTTGCCGTCAAAATGGGTGATGCCCACGCAAAGGGTGGAGCTGGTGAACAGCAGCATTTCACTGGCGCTGTCTATGGCTGCGCGGGGAATGGGCATCTGTACGACTGGCATGCGCTCTGCGGCGACTTCCATGGCGGCCAGCAGTGTGGTGCCGGGCAGAATACGCCTGATTTCAGGGCAAAGCAGGCGGCCTTGCTCATCCACAAGGCCCACGTTGGCCACGGCCGCCTCGCCCATGATGTCGTTTTCGTCAAAGGTCACGGCCACGTCCATGCCCTTCTGGCGGGCTTCCATAGCCATGAACACATTGGGCAGATAGTTGGTGTTCTTGATGCGGGCCAGATATTCCTGCTTGGGCGGGATGGCGCTGGCAAATGCTGTGAGCCCTTTTTCGTAGAAGGCCGCCGTGGGCAGAGCCTTTTTGAGGGCCACAATGTACAGGCCAGCCTGCGGGCATTCGGCGGGCGAAATGCCGAATCCGCCGGGGCCTCGGCTCAGAAAAACGCGCAGATCGCCATTGTCCACGCCTGCGGCAAGGGCCACATCGAGTATGTGTTGGCGCAGGGCTTCCCAGGTGCAGGGCGGCGTGATGGAAAGGGCCGCAGCGCCGTCCACCAGACGGGCCAGATGCGCATCCAGCCCGAAAATTGTGCGCTGGCGAAAACTGATGCTTTCAAAAAGGCCGTCGCCGCGATGGCAGATATGGTCATCGAGGGGCAGCAGCAGAAGACGCGGGTCGGTGCAGATATGCCCCACCCGGTGGTCATAAAAAGCGAGAACCTGCTCCGACCCTGGCCGGGGCGCGGAAAGCAGGGCCTTGAGATATGTTTCAGCGTCTACAGCTTGCACCGCAAAGGCCTCCAAAGCGCACGGGCGCGCAGGTCAGCGAGACCCGCGCGCCCGCAGGCAATTACTTCAGGAACACGTTTTTGTCGGTCACGCGCAGCAGGTCGCGCTTGATCAGTTCTTCGCCGATCTGCACGGCGTTGAGGGCTGCGCCCTTGCGCACGTTGTCGGCCACAATCCAGAGGTTCAGGCCGTTTTCAATGGTTTCGTCCTCGCGGATGCGCCCCACGTAGGTTTCATCCTCGCCCACGCAGTAGGAGGGCATGGGGTACATGAGTTCGCGGGGATTATCGACCACGCGCACGCCGGGAGCCTGCGAAAGCATGACGCGGGCATCCTTGGCTGTGAGTTTCTTTTCGGTTTCAATGTTCACCGATTCGGCGTGGCAGTAGAACACCGGTACGCGCACACAGGTGGCCGTAACCTTGACTGAAGGATCTTCAAATATTTTGACGGTTTCATGAACCATCTTCATTTCTTCCTTGGTGTAGTCGTTATCAAGGAAGACATCGATGTGTGGCAGCGCGTTGAAGGCAATGCGGTAGGGATAGGTATTGCATTCCGTCTCGCGGCCATTGAAGAGGTCGCGCACCTGGCGTTCCAGTTCTTCAATACCCTTCTGCCCGGTGCCGGAAACCGCCTGATAGGTGGAAACCACAACGCGCTTGATCTTGGCGGCGTCGTGCAGGGGCTTGAGCACCACCAGCATCTGGATGGTGGAGCAATTGGGGTTGGCAATGATGCCGTTGTGGCCTTCAAGGGCGTGGGCGTTGACTTCCGGCACCACCAGGGGGCAGCGGTCGTCCATGCGCCATGCAGCGGAATTGTCCACCACCACGCAGCCAGCCTTGGCCGCATGCGGGGCAAATTTTTGCGAAGTGCTGCCGCCGGCGGAAAAAATGGCCAAATCAATGCCCTCAAAGACATCTTCTTTAAGCTCTTGCACGGTCAGCTCTTTGCCGCCATACGGCACCTTGGTGCCCGCGGAACGGGCGGACGCAAAGGCGCGGATTTCGGTGGCGGGAAAGTCCCTTTCGTGCAGGGTCTTGAGCATTTCACGGCCTACGGCGCCTGTGGCGCCTACAACGGCTACAGTCAGCTTCTTGCTCATGGTATTTCGCTCTCCTTGGGCGATGGGCGGCGGCTCGATGCCTCCAAAAAGGTGAGCGCGTACTATACCCGGCAAAAAGGCAAATGTGAAGGGCATGACGGCCCCGCTACGGCGCTGCTTCGGGCTTTTTTGCGCTTTTTGCGGCTGGCGGTGCTGGCGGATTGAAAAAAGCCAGCCCGCTGCTTTCGCAACAGGCTGGCTGAAAGGAGGCCTTGCCGGAGTGGCTTTAGAATTCCAGATTGCCCGGTGTACGCGGGAAGGCAATGACGTCGCGGATGTTGGTGATGCCGGTCAGCATCATGAGCAAACGCTCGAAGCCAAGGCCAAAGCCGGCATGGGGCGCTGTGCCGAAACGGCGCAAATCCATGTACCACCAGTAATCTTCCGGATTCTGGCCGAGTTCCTTGATGCGGGCAGTCAGCCGGTCAAGGCGCTCCTCGCGCTGCGAACCGCCGATGAGTTCGCCGATGCGCGGCACCAGCATGTCCATGGCGGCAACGGTTTTGCCGTCGTCATTCTGGCGCATGTAGAACGCCTTGATTTCCTTGGGGTAATCATACACAGCCACAGGCTTTTTAAAATGCTCTTCAGCCAGATAGCGTTCGTGCTCGGTTTGAAGGTCCGTGCCGAATGAAACAGGGAAGGCAAATTCCTTGCCGCTTTTTTGCAAAATTTCCACGGCTTCCGTGTACGAAACGCGGGCAAAGGGTGCAGCTACCATGCCCTTGAGGCGTTCAACAAGGCCCTTGTCGACAAAGCTGTCAAAGAGCTTGAGGTCGGATTCGCAGTGGGCGAGAGCGTGTTCGATCACATGCCGGGTCAGGCTTTCGCCCAGTTCCATGAGGTCTTGCAGGTCGGCAAAGGCCATTTCCGGCTCGATCATCCAGAACTCGGCGGCGTGGCGCGGCGTATTGGAATTTTCGGCGCGGAAGGTGGGGCCGAAAGTGTACACGCGCCCAAGGCCCATGGCGAGGGCTTCGGCCTCAAGCTGACCGGAAACAGTCAGATTGCACTGGCGGCCAAAAAAGTCGGCGGTCACATCCTTGTCGCCGGGTTCCAGGCAGGTGACGCGGAACATCTCGCCCGCGCCCTCGCAGTCCGCCCCGGTGAGCACCGGCGTATGCACCCATGAAAAGCGGCGGTTCTGAAAAAACTGGTGCACCGCCTGGCCCGCTTCGGAACGGATGCGGAAGGCAGCGCCGTACTTGTTGGTGCGGGAACGCAGGTGTGCGATTGTGCGCAAAAATTCGTCAGAATGGCGTTTTTTCTGCAAGGGGAAGGTCTCGGGATCAGCCAGACCGAAAACAGTAACGCTCTGCGCCCTGATTTCCCACAGCTGCCCCTTGCCGGGTGATGCCACAAGCTCGCCCGTAACGCTGATGGCGGCACCCGTGGCGGCCTGATCTAGCTGTTCGTGCGCGGTGGTGCCCGCGTCAACAATGCACTGCATGTTGCCGAGGCAGGAGCCGTCGTTGACCTCCACAAAGGAAAATTCCTTGGCATCGCGGCGGGTGCGGATCCAGCCGCAAATGGTGATGGAGGCTTGGGCCTCAGTCGCTGCAAGGGCGTCTATGATAAGGGTTCTTTGCATGGCATGTTCCTTGTGATGCGGCAATTTGCAGATACTGTAGCCCTTAGTGCGGCACAGCTCAAGATGGCGCGCATAGTGAAAGCCCTGTGCGGGGTGCTGCTTGCGTTAAAACACCCGAACGAGCCACGCGCCCGCAAAAAGCAGGGCAATGCCCGCTAGGCGCAGTGGTGAAACGGGGTGTTCGGGAAAGCCCACAAGGGCATAATGGTCAAGCAAGACAGAGGCCACCAGCTGGCCCGACAACATGACGGCGGTCATGGTGGCAGCCCCAAGCCGGGGCGCAAGAAAGATGGTGCAACTCACAAAAATTGCGCCAAGCACGCCGCCTGTCCACATCCACCACGGAACAGCGGAAAGCTGCGAAATGGAAGGCCACGTGTGCCGTGCCGCCAGGCTGTACACCCACAGCGCCAGCGTACCCACGGCAAAAGAAACAAGCGCGGCCTGCATGGGTTCGCCCAGAAAGCGCCGCAACAAGGTGTTTATACCCGCCTGCACCGGGAGGCAGCAGCCGGCGCCAAAAGCCAGTAGTAAAAGAATGTGCTTCATGAAAAAAATCCTTTGATCGGTGTCATTGCCCCGATGGGCTTGAGTGCGGCAACATGGCGGCAGGCAAGGGAAACCGGGGCAGGGCGCGGACTATATACATTTTTCCCCGTTTGCGCATGAAAAAATACCCGCTTCACCTTTTTCTAAAGATTATATAGAATGGATCAAGGTCAAGAACAAATCAGTTTCCTGCGGGCGCTCCGGTGGCCTTGCCCCGGCATTCGCTGAAAGCGGGTATATTCTGAAATTGAGGGATAGGCATGAAAAAATTTTTTGGCGTTTTTACCCTGATATGCATTCTGGCGCTCACGGGCGCGGCCTTTGCGGCTACCCCACAGGCAGGCAAACCCGTGCAGGACAAGCCAGAAAAGACCGTTGACCGCGTGACCACTGTCAGCGTGTCGCTGGAAGGCACTGACAGCATTGGCGCGCGCCTCGGCACCAAGCTCAAGGAGCGCTTCAACCAGAGCAGCCTGTTCACTCTCAATGATGATGAAGAAAAAGACATCCCCAAGCTCTACGTCATGGTGAGCACGCAGCCTGAATTTGCCGGTCGCCCCGCTGTGGGTTCCGTGTATTCGGTCTGCTGGGTGTTCAAGCAGGGCCGTGGTTACCTTGGCTATCTGCTGGCCCGGGATCTTGGCACGGCGAGCGTGGAAGATGTGGACGGTCTGGTGGACAAACTGGTGGAACGTACTGACGGCATAGCCGCCAAGTACAGCAGTCTGTGGAAGTAACAAAAGTCCAATGCTTGGAGCTAGCAGCAACACTGCCGAGCGTTGAGAATGGTGAATTTTATAGGCGGACCTGACGGCTCGAACCAGAGCCGGGAGTGTACGGCTGAATTGAACAAGCTTCCTTCCAACCCCGCGCGCGCCGAAATTTGTGGCGCAAATAGAAAGGCTTCCCACGTGGCGGGAAGCCTTTTTTATTTATAGGGGCAAAATAGACGCGCCCGCAAAGCCCATTGCAGGGATTATGTCGCCCGCCTAGCTGCTTTGCTTGGAGGTGTCCGTTTCGTCAGTCCAGGCTTCAGGGGTTTCATCATAAAAGCGGTAGCAGTTCTTGCCAGCCTGTTTTGCCAGATACTGCGCATTGTCCGCGCGGTGCAAGGCTACGTCGTATGACGCTTCGGTGCCGTCAAAGAGATAGATGCCTATGCTGGTGGTGATCTCTACACTCTGTCCATCGTGCTCAATAAATTTGTGCAGTTCTAAAAGCAGGGCCTCGGCCCGCTCCTTGAGTGCCGCGCGCGTGATGTCCCTGACAAAAACGCAGAATTCATCGCCCCCAAAACGGCCCACAGCATCAGCGTTGCGAAAGATGCGTTTGAGGGCATCGCTGGCTTCAAGCAGGGCGGCATCGCCCCTGACATGCCCAAAGGTGTCGTTGATCAGTTTGAAATTATCCAGGTCAAGGAACAGAAGCGCATCAGTTCTATCCTGCTGCGGCTTTGCAGGCATGGCTGCGCAGATTTTGTCGCGGAAGGCGGTCTTGTTCAGCAGGTCAGTCAAACTGTCGCGCTGGGTGCGGCGCTCAAGCTCGGCACGGCGTCTCACTTCTTCATCAATATCAACAATTTTGCCCACAAGGCGCAAGGGTGCGTCTTGCTTGCTGATACGTGTGGCCTGCACTCGGCACCAGATGTAGCGCCCCTCGGCAGTGGGGATGCGCATGACTGCAAAGGCAGTGGGGTTGCCGCTGCGGATGCGCCGCCGCAGTTCGTTGAGGGCGGGCAGGTCTTCTGGATGGATGATATGCCTGTTGCTCGGGCGGCCGTTTTCGTTAAAGAGGGGCGTGGCCTCTCTGCCGAACTTCAGCAAAAAGTTGGGCGAACAGCGGAACTGGCGTTTTTCTGTATCCACATCGAAAAAAATGTCCTGCGACTGCTCAAGCAGAATCCGGTAGCGTTCCTTTTCCTGCTCAAGTTCTTCCTGCATGCGTTTTTGTTCGGTGATGTCCACCACCACGCAATCAATGGAGCGGTGAGCATTCTCATCGCCGGAAAATGTGCCGCGCAACAGCAGGGGCAGCCATTGACCATCCTTGTGGCGCAGCCTCAGTTCCATGGTGTTTGTCACAGGGCCGCTTTTTTTGTCTGCAAGCATGTCCATCAGCTTTTTGGTGTCGTCAGCATGCAGCAGATCAATAAACGCAGTAGTCTGCGGTTTGTCGGCTTCGTAGCCGAGCAATTGCCAGAAGCCGTTGTTGGCATCAAGAATCTGCAAGGGCAGCTGTGTGGATATGCTGATGACGCCGCCGTTGATGTTGTCGGCTATGTGGGCAAGGCGCTGCTCGCTGGCGATCTGGTTGGACAGGCTTTTGCGGCGAAGGTGCAGGGCGTAGGCAACAAGAGCCGAAACAAAGAGCATCAGCTCGGCTACAACCATCAGCAGCGAGCGGTTTTCATACACAATATCCGCCAGTGTCGGCGAAGTAGCTGCCGCTGCTATATTGCTGGAAATGATCTGGGTTCGGCTCTTTTCGTCAATGGTCAGCAAGAGGTTGTTCAAAATGCCCAGCAACATATCGGGCAGCCCCGGCCTGATGGTCAGGCGCGCTTCTTCAATATCGCTGAAGCTGGTGACAGGATTGAATTCGCTGAAACGCGGAGAACTCGTAAGGTTGTTGAGCACCATGGCGTTGCCCAGAACAGCGTTGGCTTCGCGGCGGCCCGTGGCTGTCAGGCATGCTTCCTCATCAGAAAAAAGTTTGATTATCGCATTGGGAAACATGCGGGATGCGTACTCTGCCGCATTATAGATATTTGCCGGTACAGCCAGCGTGAATAACGACTGTTGTTCCAGTTTGACATCTGGCTTGGCGTATAGATACAGGCTGCTGCGCGTCAGCGGCGCGGTCAGGCGAAAATCCTTGTGCGACTGAAGGGCTGACGAGGTAAACGAACCAAAGGCCATATCCAGCTTGTTTTGAACATAGGCATCAGTAAAGTTTATGGGATGCACAGCATATGGCTCAAAGATAAACTGCAAACCGCTACGCGCCGCTGCATCCCGCAGGATATCGGGGAGGATGCCACGTGCGTTTCCTGTGGCAGGATCCTGCCACGAATAGGGCTTGCGGTCAGGATTGTAGCCCACGCGCAGGGGCGGCTGCTGGGCAATGTAGGTCAGTTCCGCCCGAGAAAGCGGCGTCTGAAACATACGCGGAAGATACATGCGCCCCAGGCGATACTCCAGATCGGGCTGCTCCATCTTGAGCTGCACCATGGCCTGCTCAAGTTCCTGCATGAGTTTTGGGTTTTTGTGTGAACCTACGTAGAAGAAAGGCGTGAGCTTGCACTTTGCCAGAATTTTTTCGTCATTCCGCAACGACAGCACGGTTTCCAGAATGGCGTCCACCTGGCCGGAGTGCATGGCTTCCCGCAGCTCTTCCCTGCCGGGGTATTCCACAATGGTGGGCATGGTGCCGCCGCGCTGCCTGATAAAGTCAGCAAAGTCCTTAAGCCAGATGGCATTGCCCATGCTCCCCACGCGTAATTGCGCGAGGTTATCCAGGTCATCGTAAATAACCGGAGAATCATTGGGAGCCAGAATGGCTGTATAGGAAGTGCCGCCTGGGTATGCGCAGTAGAGATACTGCCGGGCGCGTTCAGCCGAATACCGGGCGGGCGTGCAGATGTCGACCTCGCCATTGTCCAGCGCGGCCAGGCAGGCGGCCCAGTCTTTTTCAACAACGTAAACTATGTTCCATCCCGTATAGCGGGAGAGCTGGGTCAGATAGTCGGGAATGTACCCCACAACCTGCCCGTCATCGACACGGTTGAACTGCGAAATGGGGGGGAGCGCCACACGCACGGTGCGCGACTGATCAGCTAAAGCAGGATGGACAGTGATCTGCAGCGGGCACAATAAGGCAAAGCAGAACAGGAGCGTAAGAAGGAAAAAATGCCTGTTGCCCATATGCGTAAACCCTGTGACGCAGAACGCCTGTTACGATTGACCCGCCGCATGACGCAAGGCAAAAAGTCGTGCCGCCAGCGCTTCAAGGATCCTGGCCGGAGTAACTCCATAGTTCAGGGCATCCTGAGCTTCGGCAAACCATTGGCAGGCTACCGCGCGGGCCTTGCCGCGCAGCCCAGCCAGGGCCGCATCCAGCGGGCGCGCCGGGTCTTGCCTGTCTGAAAGTATTCTGCTCATGGCCTTTTGACAGCACAGCAGCAAACGGGTTGCCCCTGCAGCGTCGATGGCTCCCTTGGCAGCAACACGGTCAAAAAAACCTTGCCCTTGAACAAGAAATTGCGCAAGGGCGTCTTCCCAGGGGCGCATCTCCTCATCATCGGCGCGGCTGTCGGGCCACGGCAGGGTGAGGCAGAATGAGCGGGAAACCAGGGTAGGCAGGAGCTGTTCGCGCTGGGGTGCAAGCAGAATGAAGACAGTGGTGCTTGAGGGTTCTTCCAGGGCCTTGAGCAGGGCGTTGGAAGCTTCGTCGCGGGTGAGGCTGAGCCCCATGAGTATAACAACCCTGCGTCCCTGTCCGTGCGGAGCATCCCGCAGGCGAACCTTGAGTTCGCGCACGCGTTCCATGTTGAACGCACGGACAGGGCCAGGGTTTTCTTCATCTTCACGGTTGCTTATGCGACCGTCATATGCTGCCAGATCCAGATGCTCGCCAGCGGCAATCTGCATGCACACGGGGCAGGTCAGGCAGGGCGTGCCCGATGTTTCCGCCTGCGGGCAGTTAACGCGGGCGGCCCAGTAACGTGCCGTATCAAGGCGCTGGGCCTCGCTGCCGCCCTCAAGGAGCAATACCTGCGGCGGAGTCGCACCCAGATTGTCGAGTACGCTCTTCAGCCGGTCAAAGGCGGCATCAGCTATGGCGGGCAGCAGGGTGTTCATGACCTGTAAGGCCGCTCCGCCTCCTAGCGCACGATGGTCTGGCGGCGGTCAGCGCCCACCGAAACCAGCGAAACCTTGACGCCCGTCAGCTCTTCAATGCGGGCAATATAGGCGCGCACAGTGGCGGGCAGCTCTTCATAGCTGGCGCACTGGGTGATGTCTTCTTCAAAGCCGGGCATTTCTTCGTAGATGGGCGTTACGCCGCCAAGGGAGCATTCTTCCTGCGGCAGGTAGCTCAGGCGTTTGCCCTTGTATTCGTAGGCAACGCAGATTTTCAGCACGGGCAGGTTCTGCAGCACGTCAAGCTTGGTCAGGGCAATGTCCGTAAGCCCGTTCAGTCGAACGCTTTCGCGCAACACCACGGCATCCAGCCAGCCGCAACGGCGGGGACGGCCCGTGGTGGCGCCGAATTCATGACCCTGGGTGCGCAGGTAGCTGCCTGTGTCGTCCAGCAGTTCGGTGGGGAAGGGGCCGGAACCCACGCGCGTGGTGTAGGCCTTGACGATGCCCACAATGCGGTTCAGGGCCGAGGGCGCAATGCCGCAGCCAGCCGATGCATTGCCCGCCACCGTATTGGACGAGGTCACAAAGGGGTATGTGCCGTGGTCGATATCAAGATGGATGCCCTGAGCGCCTTCAAAAAGGATATCGCCGCCTTCGGCCTGCACTTCCTGCATGCGTTCTTCCACCTCGGTGAGGTAGGGAACAAGGCGCGGCGCAAGAGCCAGAAGCTCTTCACTCACGGTGTTTTCATCAAGAGGTTCAAATTTGTAGAGGTCGCGCAGCAGAACGTTTTTTTCCTGCAGGGCGTGGGCCACCTTGGCGCGAACAAGATCAGGGTCGGTCAGGTCGCCTGCGCGCAGGCCCACCCGGGCTGCCTTGTCTTCGTAGCAGGGGCCGATGCCGCGACCTGTGGTGCCGATCTTGTGTCCGGCGCGTTTGGCTTCGCGGGCCTGATCCAGGCTTTTGTGATACGGCATGATCAGGTGGGTTTTCTTGCTGATGCCAAGGCGCGCGGGTGAAACGTCAATGCCTCTGGCGGCAAGGTGATCCACTTCTTCTAGGAACACATGCGGGTCGAGCACAACGCCGTTGCCAATGAGGCAAATTTTGTTTTCGTGCAGTATGCCGGAGGGGATAAGGTGAAGAATGGTTTCCTCGCCCTGCACCTTGATGGTGTGCCCTGCGTTGTTGCCGCCCTGAAAGCGGACAATAACGCGGCTCTGGGCGCTCAGCATATCAACAATCTTGCCCTTGCCCTCGTCGCCCCACTGAGCGCCGATGATGACCGTATTCGCCATGGTGTTACCTGCCTGCAATGCCGCCGCGCTACGGCGGGTGATGTAAGGCGCGTTCACACGCCGGACGCGACAGATCGACCGAAGGGAATCTACCCTACGGCCCCACTGCCGCTAAAGCGGGACGCAAAGCCTTTGATGGTACGTATCCCGTATGCAACTGCAAGTCAAATGACCATCCAGAGCCATCTGGCCTGCATGCGCGTCAATTTTCGGGCTTGGGGTCAGTCTGGTCCCTTTCGCTCGATCTGGAGGGCTTAAACTCAAGCACCCTGCATTTGCTGGCCGCCGGGGCGGCCTCCGGCCCTTCAAGCTCAAATTCCGGCATGGGATTGACCGCGCCTTCAGGCTCCTTGCCAAGCGGCTGCGCCTGTCTGGCCCAGTGGTAGTTGAAAAGCTGGTTTTTCCAGCGTTTGGCCTGAATCAGCGAAAATACGAGCGTGGCTTCCTCCCACCTCTTGGTGGGTTCAAACCGACTGGCCGTCGTAGCGTACTTGCTCCACAACGACATAAGCGAGGCTTCGTCAATGGCGTCCAGTTGCTGGGCCAGTCTGACAAGCAGCTTTTCCATATTACCTCCCATGTAACGCACTACTGTAGAGTGCGCATGAAATTTCGTCAACGCGGGCATGGGCCGGGCAGGTTTGCCGCCAGGCGGCGTCAGGCTGCGGCTGCCGCGGGTCGAGTACCATAAGAGTACACTCCCCTTGCCAGCCGTGCGCCTTTCTTGCCTGACAACAAACGTGCTCCGGCCCTATCATTGTAATCCGGGCAGGTTTGCCGCCAGACCGCCCCAACCGCCGCCAGCAGCGAATCGGGGCTGGTTGTCCGGCGTGTTTTGTGGTATGCGAATGCCTCACTTGATCGGCGAACATCTGGAGGCAAGCATGTCGGATCTCAAGTCCATGTACAGCACCGTCCACAAGGACGCTTTCCCTGACACCATGACCATCATTCTGGGCGATGAAAAACTCGTCTACCAAAAGCGCACCTGGACGCTGGACAACGAGGAGAAGGGCCTGCGCTACGGCGAAAATCCCGACCAGCCCGCAGCCCTCTACGCTCTTAAGGAAGGCACCATCACGTGTGGCGGTCTGAACTGGCGCGGCCCCGGCAATGGCATCGTTTCCGCGCTTACCGAAAGCCAGATGATTCAGGCAGGCAAGCACCCCGGCAAGACCAACCTCACGGACGTGGACAACGGGGCCAATATTTTGCAGTACCTCACCGAGCGCCCTGCGGCGGTGATCTTGAAGCACAACAATCCCAGCGGCGCGGCCTGGAGCAATGACGGCATTGCTGCGGCCCTTGAAAAGGCCTTCTGGTGCGACCGCATCGCCGCCTTTGGCGGGGCCGTGGTGGTCAACCGTCCCTTTACCCGCGAAGCTGCGGAAATTGT
>NZ_DASQOG010000074.1:0-5223 GCF_035644575.1 Desulfovibrio sp.
AAGCCTTCAGGGCGACATGCAGACCAAGCTTAACGACATCCAGCAGCGCCTGGAAGCCAACCCCAAGGACGCTGAAGCGCAGAAAGAACTGCAGGCCGTCTACATGTCTGCCCAGCAGCGCATGCAGGTGGAACAGCAGAACGTTGTAAACCTGCTGTATGATGCCATTCAGCGCGTGATCAATACCTACCGCACTGAAAAGGGTTATGCCGTCATCATCAGCACTGAAGCTGTCGCCGCTTTTGATTCCAAGAGCGACGTGACCAATGAAGTGCTGGACCTTGTGAACAAGCAGAAGCTTGATTTCAAGTCTGTGACGCCTGAAGCTGAAAAGGCTCCGGAAGCCGCCCCCGCCCCCAAGGCCGAAACGCCCAAGGACGACAAGGCTGCCAAGGCCAAGAAGTAAGACAGATTCTTTCGGCTGTATTTGACGGCTGAATGTTTGGTAAAGCCCTTCGTCATTGACGGAGGGCTTTTTTGCTTTGTCTGTCTGAGGGGGGCATACTGCTATGTCGGGGGATATTTATTATGACCTGTTTGCGGGTTGGGGGTGAGGCTGAGTTGAAAACGGCGGTGCTGAACCATTGGCAAAAGGTTGCCAATGGCTTGAAACAGATGATATTGTTTTTGTAATATTCTGTAATTATACAGCTTAAAAACTGTTTGAACGACCAAACAGTTTTTGCTGGACAAGGTGGACAAGCCGCGCCATAGTTTCGCCGTCGCCAGCCGGACATACCGGTGGGTGAAAAACGCATCCGAATGGAAAGGTTGATTATGCTTCAAGCGCTGTTTGCCGTCATGCCCGTATTTCTGATTATTGGCGCGGGCGTTCTTTTGCGCAGTCGCGATGTATTGCCCGAAAACGCAGGCCCTGTTCTTGGCATCTACGTGCTCAAGCTGGCTTTGCCTCTGCTGATTCTGCACCTGCTGGCCGGGGCCAGTCTGGCTGATCTTGGGCACTGGGCTTTTTGGGGTGGCATCCTTGGCTCCCAGCTCGTGGTGTATTGCATCGGCTATGCGGGCGACAGGATTTTTTGTCGGCGCGGCGTGGGGCCGGGCGTCATTGCCGGGCTTTCCTGCTCTGCCTGCAATGCCGCCTTTGTGGGCCTGCCCATCGTGTCCAACCTGTTCCCCGGCAATGCCACAGCCATGCTCATTGCTGGCCTGTGTACCCTCACGCCCAACGTGGTCATGATCATCGGGCAGTCCCGCCTGGATGCACTGGCCGGGTCGCTGGCCTGGGACGGCGGAAATCCCCTGAAATTTGTGGGCAAGCTCCTGAAGGTTTTCATCCTCGGCAACCCCATTCTGCTTTCGACCCTGGCTGGCATAGCGCTTTCCGCCTCCGGGCTTGGTCTGTGGGCCCCCATTGACCGCGCCGTGAGCCTTGTGGGCTACACTGCGGCCCCCTGTATGCTGCTGGCTTTGGGCCTTGATTTGCGGCAAAAACTGGTGGTGGCTACGCGGCAGGCGCACGGGCACGCCATTGTGCGGCAAGCATGGTTTATTCTCTGCAAGCTGGTGCTGCATCCGCTGCTGTGCTGGGTCATGCTGGCGGCCCTGGGTGTTTCGGGCCTGTGGCTCGTAATCAGCGTGATTGTCAGCGCCACGGCCACAGCTCTGGTGGTGACGGTCATTGCCGAGGTGTACAGCGCCGTGCCGGAAGAAGCGGCCCTTACGGCGGTGGTCGCCAACGGGCTGAGCATTTTTACCCTGACAGGTTTTGTATGGGGTTTTCAGGTCTTGGGCATGGTTTAAGCCGGGCCTCGAATTTTGAGGAACGAAAAGCGGGCCTTGTTCTCCGGCGGTGATCCGGGGAGCAAAGCCCGCTTTTTTATGGTTGAGCGGATGGCAGGTGAAAGCTGGCCTGCCAAAAGCCCGCAATCAGGCAAAGTTGGCTGCGTGGTAGCTGCTGCGCACCAGCGGGCCGGAAAACACATGGCGCAAGCCCAGCGCTTTGCCGTAGGCCGCGTACTCGTCAAACTGCTCCGGCGTCACATAGCGGTCAAGCTTGTGGTGCTGACTTGTGGGCGGCAGGTACTGGCCGATGGTCACAATGGAGCAGCCCACCGTGTGCAGGTCCTTGATCACCTCAAGCACCTGCGCGTCTGTTTCGCCCAGCCCCACCATGAGGCCGCTTTTGGCCGTCATGCCGCAGTCGTTCACGCGGCGCAGCAGTTCCAGGCTTTGTTCGTAGTCTGCCTGCGGGCGCACCTGCGCATAGAGCGCGGGGTGCGTTTCCACATTGTGGTTGATGATATGGGGTTTGGCGTCCATGACAGTGCGCAGGGCATCGGCGTTGCCCTGAAAATCGGGAATAAGCACCTCAACACTGCTCTGCGGCAAGGCCTGCCGTAGCGCCGTAATTACAGCGGCAAACTGGGCGGAGCCTCCGTCCGCAAGATCGTCGCGCGTCACAGAAGTGACAACCACATGCCTGAGCCCCAGCGTCACGGCGGCCTGAGCCACGCGCTGCGGTTCCGTGGGGTCGGGGGCGCTGGTCTGGCCGGGGTGGATATTGCAGAAGCGGCAGTTGCGCGTACAGGTTTCACCCAAAATCAGAAATGTGGCCGTGCCGGAAGAAAAGCATTCCTGCCGGTTGGGGCAGTTGGCCTCCTTGCAGACGGTGGAAAGCCCCTGTTCGTTCAGCAGAGCGGAGGTGGTGAAAAAGCGCCTGTCGGAGGCCAGCGGGCGGCGCAGCCATGCGGGCTTGCGCAGGGGGACGTTGGCGGAACCGGAATTGTCGGAAGAATCGGGTTGGGTCATTTATTTCGTCCTTGCTGGGGCACCTGCGGCGGCATAGCACCGCAAATGGCCTGAACTGGTGTTGGGCTTGTGATTTGATTCGCCCTGCATGTCCGTTACGGTTGGGCCACGAGCAGGGCTTCGCAGGCTTGCGCTGGTTGCAGGGGCGGCAGCGGCTGGCTGAAAACCTCGCAAAAAGCCTCAAGAAAACAGGTCTTCACAGCATCCATAGTGGCCGGGTCGCCGTTCTGCTCCCGCTGCACCGAGGTGGCTGTCACGCCGTCAAGGCCGCAGGGGGTGATGATGTTGAAGAGGGAAAGATCCCTGTCCACATTCATGGCCAGACCGTGCAGGGTCACGTGGCGCTGCACGGCAATGCCCAGTGAGGCAATCTTGCTGCCGCCCACCCATACGCCGGGAAAACCCGGCTTGCGGGCCGCTTCAATACCAAAGCGGCGCACCGTGCGGATGGCTGTTTCTTCCACATCATTTACATAGGCCCGGACGCCGCCGGAGCGTTTTTTCAGGTTGATGATGGGGTAGGCCACCAGCTGACCGGGAAAATGGCAGGTAATATTGCCGCCGCGCGTACTGTGCACAACATCCACCGCCGAACCCCACAGGCTGGCGAGGTTGGGAGGCAGATTCTCCTGCCCGGAATTTTTGCCCAGGGTGACGGTAGGCGGATGCTCCAGAAGCAGCAGGATGTCGTCGCCGCCCTGAAGCACGTGAGCCTGCGCCTGTTTTTGTATTTCAAAGGCGCGTTGGTAGGCGGTGCAGCCGAGATCAAATGCGTACATGTGAGCCTTGGGCATTGGAGGTTGATGCAAAAAAGCCCTCATAGCGGCTTGCGGCTTCGGCGTCCAGCGCTTGCGGCGCGCAGACGCGGGCATGCCGCCGTGCCGGATCAGGGCGCAGCGGAATCAGGCCAGATCGCAGGGCATGGAGGTCTGGGAAAGGTAGACAAGCTCCTCGGTCATTTCCAGAAGCTCGCCCAGAATGCCCCCGCCGTTCATGGGGTGCCCGAACAGCGATTCGCGCTGATGGTCAAGGCCGCGTTTGTCAATGGCGTCCGGCATGGTGGGGGAGAGGGTTTCCGCAAGGCGGCAGGCCAGAAAATAATCTTCCGCCCCGGCGGCAAACAGGCCTTCGAGCTTGGCAAAGCGCGGGGCCACCTGCTGCCAGTAGGCCAGGGCCGCCGCAGACGGCTCAAGGCTTGCCGCCGTGCACAAGGCCGCGTGCAGATTGTTGCAGGCCGCGCCGGGCAGGCCCGTGCGCCAGCCCCACAGCCAGTGGGTGCGCCCAAAGAAAAGATGGTGGGCCACTGCCAGATCAAGCAGCTCGCGCATGTGGCGCAAGGCGTCAAGCAGGGGGCCGCCCGAGCCTTCCGGCCATGCGGCGCAGGGGTGGCGCAGCTGCCACAGGGGCACATCCTCGCGCGTTGGCTCAAGGCCAGTCATGCTGCGCAGCAACTGGGCCAGCCACGCGTTGGCATCGGGGCTGTGCGGCGTTTCAAGGTGCGAATAACTCAGCACGTACTGCCCCTGCCCGTAAGCTCCGGTCACGGCCATGGGTTGGCCTTCAAGAAAATCTGCCGAAAGGTTCAGGCCGTACAGGTCGCGCCAATGAGAAAAAACCTTGGAGGGCAGGCTTTGCAGAGGGAGATCCGCCAGCCAGAAATCCGCATCCGGCGAACCGTAGGAGGCCAGTACTGTGACTTTGTCGTTCTTTTCAGGCGCAAAGCGCCCCGGCCACCAGACAGGCAGCGAGGGAGAAAATATTTCAGATGGTGTTCCGCTCTGGGCCTGCCGCGCGGCAGCGCGGCGAACACCGGGGCACAGGGGGACAGTTGCGCCGGAATCATTATGCCCGTTCACGGGCTGGCTGGCTGGCGCGGCAGGCCTGCGGGGCGAAAACTCATGCCCGCTGGCGACGTGGGCGCGCACATGCCCGGAAATAAGATGGTACAGACGCTCAGGATAAGCGGCCCGCGCCCAGGGGCAGATGTTCAGGCCGTGATCGGGGTTGGGGTGGCTTAGGGCAAGGCCTGAACCGCCGCAGAAACCCAGATAGTTGCCGCCGCGTTCCACCCATTGGCGCACGGCCTCGCGCCCGTTTTTGCCGAGGGCCGCAGCCTTGAGCCGTGCGTTGCCGCCGGGAACCAGCAGCAGGCGGACGCCTGCGCCGTCCAGTCGCGGCCCTCCATTGGGGCTGACGCCCCCCGGCTTGCCTAAATACGCGCCTTCGGCTATTTCTTGTCCCTTAACCAGGCGGCAGGGCAGTCCCAGCGCGCGAACAGCGCGCCAGGCCATGAGGCCCCAGATGTGGGACGCATCCCATAAAATGCAGATTGGCTGTGCGGCAAACATATACCGCATTATCGCCGCCTTTCATGGAGAAAGCAAGATGGCGGATACGCTACCCAAGGGCTATGAGCCCCATGACGTTGAAGCCCGGTGGCGCAAGCACTGGGAA